>NZ_JABMCX010000130.1 GCF_013179505.1 Paenarthrobacter sp. CM16
CCGACCAGCCTCCGCCGGGGCGAATTCCCCCGCTGAAGGCCCCCGCCCTTCTGCACGCCACCACTCATGGAGTGATGCGCTAAGTGGAATGGATTCTTCTTCTCGCCGGATTTGCCCTGATTCTGGGCACCGGCTTCTTTGTAGCAGTTGAGTTTTCCCTGGTTGCCTTGGACCAAGCGAGTGTTCAGCGCGCCGTTGATAACGGTGACCACGCTGCCGCGCCACTGCTGAAATGCCTCAAGTCGCTTTCCACACAGCTTTCAAGTTGCCAACTCGGCATAACGCTGACCACGCTGCTGACGGGCTTCGTCATGGAGCCCTCACTGGGGCAGCTTCTTGGGGGTCCGCTTGCGTCTCTGGGCCTGAGCTCCGAGGCCGCACATTCGGTGGCGTTGATACTGGCGATGGCCGTTGCCACCCTGTTGTCGATGCTGATCGGTGAACTGGTACCCAAGAACATGGCCATTGCCCTGGCCTTCCCCCTGGGCAAGCGGCTGGCCCGCCCGCAGCTGATGTTTACGGCCGTCTTCAAGCCGGCGATCGTGGTGCTGAACGGGTTCTCGAACAAGGTATTGAATCTTTTCGGTCTTGAAGCCAAGGAAGAGATCTCCGGGGCGAGAACCCCCGCAGAGCTTGCTTCCCTGGTGAGGCGCTCCGCCGAGCTGGGTACCTTGGATGCCGGAACCGCCAACTTCGTTGCCCGCACGTTGAACTTCTCAGGGCGTACGGCGGCTGATGTCATGACACCGCGTATCCGCATGGAAACCATCGATGCGGACCAACCGGTATCGGACATCCTCGACGCCGCCCGGCGCACCGGATATTCGCGATTCCCTGTGATTGGTGATTCCACGGACGATATCCGGGGCGTGGTCCACGTCAAGAAGGCCGTGGCCGTCCCGGCTGAGCGGCGGGCCAAACTGGAGGCCGGGGCCATCATGACCGACGTCCTGCAGGTGCCTGAGACCATCCACCTTGATGCACTTCTTTCTGAATTGCGTGAGGGCAACCTTCAGCTGGCGGTCGTGCTGGATGAGTACGGGGGAACGGCGGGCATCGCCACCCTGGAGGACCTGGTGGAAGAGATCGTCGGCGAGGTAGCTGACGAGCACGACAAAGTCCGCCCGGGAGTGCTGCAGAGCGCGTCCGGCGACTGGTACTTCCCTGGACTCCTGAGGCCGGATGAAGTATCCGAGCAGATACCCAACCTCACCGTTCCTGATGAATCCGCCTATGAAACGGTGGGCGGTTACGTCATGAGCCAGCTTGGGCGGATTGCCAGGACAGGAGACGTCGTGGAGACGCCAGGCGGAACGCTCACGGTGACACGGATGGATGGTCGAAGGATCGACCGGATATGTTTCCATCATGTGGAGCTCGGCGAAACCTCTCCCGAGGACGCGAATCCGCGTCATGAAGCGGGTGCGGTATGAGCGACTGGGTAGGTATTGTCTGGCTCGTCGTTCTCCTGATAGGTAACGCCTTCTTCGTTGGAGCCGAGTTCGCCGTCATGTCGGCACGCCGCAGTCAGATAGAGCCCTTGGCCGAAGCTGGATCCAAGCGCGCGCAGACCACACTGCGGGCCATGGAGAATGTTTCGCTCATGCTTGCCTGTGCTCAACTGGGCATCACGGTTTGCTCGCTCCTGATACTGCAGGTGGCCGAACCGGCCATCCACCATTTACTCGCGGAACCCCTTGAGCTGGTGGGTGTTCCCGTGGAACTGGCGGACATTATTGCGTTTGCGATTGCCTTGCTGTTCGTCACGTTCCTGCATGTCACCTTTGGTGAGATGGTTCCCAAGAACATTTCGGTTTCCGTAGCGGATAAGGCTGCGCTCCTGCTGGCGCCACCGTTGATGTTTATTGCGCGGTTGGTCAATCCGATCATCTGGACGCTGAACTGGCTGGCCAACCACATCCTGCGGCTAATGAAGATTGAGCCCAAGGATGAAGTGTCTTCCTCGTTCACGCTGGAGGAGGTGCAATCGATCGTGCAGGAATCCACGCGACACGGCTTGGTGGATGATGAGGCGGGCTTGTTGAGCGGCGCCTTGGAGTTCTCGGAGCATACGGCATCGCACATCATGGTTCCCTTGGACAAGCTGGTAGTGCTGAAAACCGCGTCCACTCCGGTGGACCTGGAGAAAGCGGTCAGCCGCACGGGATTCTCCCGTTTCCCGATGGTGGACGACGACGGCGAACTCGCCGGTTACCTGCATGTGAAGGACATCCTCTCCATCCCGGATGAGGGCCGTAAGCATCCCATCGCCGAAGGCCGCATCCGTTCCTTTGCCAACCTTGCCCCTGATGATGAGATTGAGCAGGCCATGTCAGTGATGCAGCGTACCGGCTCGCATCTGGCCCGCGTGATCGGCGCCGGCGGAGAGACCCAGGGTGTCCTGTTCCTGGAGGACGTCATTGAGCAGTTGGTGGGGGAGATCCGCGACGCCACGCAGGCCACAGGTATTCGCCGCTATGGAGACCAGCAAGCGAAGTAACGCGAGGAAGGGGCCGGCACGCATCTCCTCCGATGTGTGCCGCCCTTCCTAAATAGGAATCATTCCCATCAAGGGATACACTGGGATGAGTAATTGTGTTTGATTCTCATTTTGACTAGATCCGAGGTTCCCGTGCGTCGATCCGCCGCCCGCCTGTCCATCGCCGCCTCCGCAGGTCTTGCTGCCCTGCTGCTTTCTTCTTGTGCCGGTACCGCCGGCGCGGAGAGCCCGGCGTCGTCATCGGGTGCCATAGAGGTAGTCACCTCCACCAACGTCTATGGTGACGTCGTGAAGGCCATTGGCGGGGACAAAGTCAACGTCAATGCCATCATCACAAAGACCAGCCAGGACCCGCATTCCTATGAGGCGAGTGCCCAGGACAAGCTGACCATTTCCAAGGCAAAGCTCGTAGTGGAAAATGGCGGAGGCTACGACGATTTCCTCCACAAAATTGCTGATGAGACCAAGGTCGGTCACGAGAACATGATCAGCGCCGTGGAAATCTCCGGGCTCGCCCCGGAGGAAGAGGGCCACGGGGAGGAGAGCCAGGCAACAGCCGGCGAGGATGAGCACGCCCACGAGCACGGTGAATTCAATGAGCATGTCTGGTACAGCCTGGACGCCATGGGCAAGCTTGCCGATGCGGTTGCCACCAAGCTGGGCGGATTGGACGCAGGATCAGCCGGCACGTTCACGGCCAACGCCGAGGCCTTCAAAGCCAAACTCGCCGACCTCACTGGCAAGCTCGACGCCCTCAAGGCCGCCAACGATCACGCCCCGGTGGCTGTGACGGAGCCCGTGCCTTTGTATCTCCTGGAAGCTGCCGGCCTGGAAAACAAGACCCCTGAGGCTTACAGCGCTGCCATTGAAGAAGAAACTGATGTTCCGGCCGCTGTGCTGAAGGAAACCACGGACCTCGTGAGCGCCAAATCAGTTCGTTTCCTCGCCTATAACGAGCAAACCGAAGGGCCTCAAACAGAATCCGTCAAGAGGGCCGCGGAGGCTGCCGGCGTGCCGGTGGTGAACTTCACTGAGACACTGCCTGATGGCAAGGATTACCTTCAGTGGATGTCTGACAACGTGGAATCAGTCTCGTCCGCACTAAAGAAGTAGCGTTTCCTGGAACCAGGTATGCGGTGAAGGGCCCTGCCAACGTCCTAAGATATTCAGGATGGCTGCGGGGCCTTTTGCCTGCCACCAGCACGGCCGCCAATACCAGCGGCACAACTGAATGCGTTCCCAGCAGCGCATGGATTGAGGACAACTTTTGACACCGGTAGTGAGCCTCCGCGGAGCGAGCCTTCAGTTCGGCAAAAGGACGCTCTGGCGGGATCTCGACCTCGACATCAACCCCGGCGAGTTTTTCGCTGTCCTGGGCCCCAACGGCAGTGGTAAGACCAGCTTCCTGAAAGTTCTTCTTGGCCTGCAGGAACTGCATTCAGGGACTGTTTCCCTGGGCGGGCATCCCGTGGAACGGGGCAGCAAGCGGATCGGTTACATCCCGCAACAGAAGTCGTTTGCACCGGACACGCCCTTGCGGGCGCGGGATCTGGTGGGCCTCGGCATTGACGGGCATCGATGGGGCATGCGGTTCTCCGGCGGAAAGGTGAACCAGAGGATCGAGGAGTTGATGGAGCAGGTGGGGGCCTCCGATTACGCAAAGGTCCCTGTTGGCCAACTGTCCGGCGGTGAGCAGCAACGGCTCAGGGTGGCCCAAGCACTGGCCACCGAACCCCAGGTGCTCCTGTGCGATGAGCCGCTCCTGTCCCTGGACCTGCATCACCAGCAGGGAGTCAGCTCGCTGATCAACAAGCAATGCCATGAGCGGAACAGCGCCGTGGTTTTTGTGACCCACGAGATCAATCCTGTGATCGATTATGTTGACCGTGTCCTATACCTTGCCGGCGGCCAGTTCCGGGTAGGGACGCCCCGGGAAGTCATGACCACCGAAGTCCTTTCCGAGCTTTACGACAGCCATGTGGAGGTCATCCACACCAACGGAAGGATCGTCGTCGTCGGTCTTCCGGATGCAACCACGCACTTCCATGACGATGCCCACGCAGCCGCCGGAGAGGAATTCTAGATGGACCTCGAGAGCATTCTGCAGACCATTTTCAACTTCGAGAACTACGGCGAGCTACTGGTACTCGTCCAGAACTCCATCTGGGCAGGAGCCGTGCTGGGACTGCTGGGCGGCCTGGTGGGCACATTCGTGATGAAGCGGGACCTTGCATTTGCCGTCCACGGCATTTCCGAGCTGTCGTTTGCCGGTGCTGCGTTTGCCTTGCTGGTGGGAGCAGACATCATCTTTGGCTCCCTGATCGGCTCTGTGGCCGCCGCTGTACTGTTGGGCTTCATGGGCGTCCGGGCGCGCGACAAGAACTCCATCATCGGTGTGATCATGCCGTTCGGACTGGGCCTTGGCATCCTTTTCCTGGCCCTCTACGAGGGCCGGGCAGCCAACAAGTTCGGCTTGCTGACCGGACAGATTGTTTCAGTTGACTCGGTGCAGCTGCAGGTCCTTGCCGGAACCGCAGTGTTGGTAATGATTGCTTTGGCGGCAATCTGGCGACCCCTGAGCTTTGCCAGTGTGGACCCCGAAATGGCGGAGGCCAGGGGAGTTCCGGTCCGTGGGCTGGCCATAGGGTTCATGGTTCTGCTCGGTGTCAGCGTGGCGCTGTCCATCCAAATTGTTGGCGCACTGCTGGTACTTGCGCTCTTGATTACCCCTGCTGCAGCAGCTCTGCGGGTCACTACCTCGCCGCGGTTGGTGGTGTTGCTGAGCGTGGTCTTCGCGATGACGGCTACCGTGGGCGGCATCCTGCTGGCGCTCGGCAGCAGGATCCCCATCAGCCCGTACGTCACCACGTTGTCATTCCTGATCTACGTTCTCTGCCGAGTGATTGGGCGGGTCAGGGCGAACAAAGGCCTCAACGGCAGGGTATCCCGGGACCAACCCGCAGGGGCGCTCTAGAGACTTCCGGTTGCCTTCTTGGCTGTGCACTCCGGGCACAGCCCGAAGATTTCCACCGTGTGGGCCACTTCAGTGAAGCCGTGTTCGGCGGCAGTTCGTGCCGCCCAGGTCTCGACGGCGGGCGCCTCCACTTCAACGGCCTTGCCGCAGTTGCGGCACAGCAGGTGATGGTGGTGACCCGTGACGTTGCACCTCCGGTAGACCGCTTCGCCTTCACCGTTGCGGAGGACGTCAATGAGGCCGTCGTCGGCCAACGATTGAAGGATGCGGTATGCGGTGGCAAGGGACACTGAAATGCCCTTGTTCTGCAGCAGGCGGTACAGTTCCTGGGTGCTGACGAAGTCATCGAGTTCGTCCAGTGCTGCGCTGACGGCCAAGCGCTGCTTGGTGACGCGCTGCTCCTTAACGCCGCTGGTGGCCGGCGCCGAAGGGCCGGTCGTGGCGGAATTGGTGCCGTGTGGCATTGAAGGACTCACTTCCCTGGGGATGCTGGCAAACCCCAATTTTACCAGCAGGGCAGGCTTGGAAACTGTCAGCCGATGGTCCTAGGCTTTGGTCATGTTGCTCACCAAATACACCCACGCCTGTGTCCGTTTGGAGAAAGACGGAAATGTCCTGGTGATCGATCCCGGGACCTTCTCTGAATCCGGGGAGGCTTTGGCCGATGCCCAGGCTGTCCTCATTACTCACGAGCACAATGACCACATCGACCGGCCCGCACTGCTCTCCGCGCTTCGGAACAACCCCGGGCTGGAGGTCCACGCCCCCGAAGGGGTAGCCGGGACGCTCAGGGAGGATAACGAGGTCGCCGCCCGAGTCCACACAGCTGAACCGGGCGTCGACTTCGAAGCCGCGGGATTCAGCGTGCGTACGTTCGGCGGCCAGCACGCGGTGATCCATGCGCAGATCCCGGTTGTGGCCAACATCGGCTACCTCGTGGATGAGAATGTGTTTCACCCCGGGGACTCCTTTGTGGTCCCGGACGGGATCGATGTCAAAACGCTCCTGGTGCCCATCCATGCTCCATGGTCCAAGGTGGGGGAGGTTATTGACTTCGTCATTTCGGTCCGGGCACCCCGGGCGTTCCCGGTCCACGATGCCCTGCTTAACGAATCGGGGCGTGGCATTGTTGAAGGCCACGTGACCCGCATCGGGGCCCGCTATGGGACCCGCTATGAGCGCCTTGCTCCACGCGATTCGGTGGAGGTTTAGCCCGTCCACACCCCTGAGCGCTGGAACTGTTCCAGGACTGCCTCGTGCGGCGCGGGGTCCAGGCCCTTCGCAGCCAGCCACCCGGCGTCGTAGTAGCTGCCCGCGTAGCGGTCGCCGCCGTCGCACATCAGCGACACGATGCTGCCCTGGCGCCCCTCAGCCACCATCCCGGCCACCAGCTGCCAGACGCCCCACAGGTTGGTGCCCGTGGAGGGCCCCGCGTGCAGCCCGGTGAGTTTCCGGAGGTGGCGCATCGCCGCCACGGAGGCAGCATCCGGTACCTGGATCATGTGGTCGATGACCGCCGGCACAAAGCTCGGCTCGGATCGCGGCCGGCCAATGCCCTCGATCCGTGACGGCAAGCCAGTGGCTGCAGCGGCATCGCCATCACGCCATGCGGGGTAGAAGGCCGAGTTTTCAGGGTCTACCACTGCGAGTCGGGTGGAGTAGCGGTTGTATCGCAGGTAGCGTCCGATGGTTGCACTGGTTCCACCGGTGCCCGCCCCCACCACGATCCACTCCGGGATGGGGTGTTCCTCAAGGGAGAGCTGATCGAAGATGGATTCTGCGATGTTGTTGTTGCCCCGCCAATCGGTGGCGCGTTCGGCGTGAGTGAACTGGTCCATGTAGTAACCGCCGGAAGTTTTTGCGGTCTCTTCGGCCACCGCGTAGACCTCTGAGGCATGGTCCACCAGCAGGCACGCGCCCCCGAACTCCTCAATCAGGGCGATCTTTTCGGGGCTGGTGGTTTTTGTCATCACCGCGATGAAGGGCAAACCGATGAGCCTGGCGAAATAGGCTTCGGAGACGGCCGTGCTGCCGCTCGAGGCCTCAACGATGGTGGTTCCCTCGGTGATCCAGCCGTTGACCAGGCCGTAGAGGAACAAGGACCGCGCCAGCCGGTGCTTGAGGCTCCCGGAGCGGTGCGTTGATTCGTCTTTCAAGTACAACTGGACGCCCCAATGTTCGGGCAGTGGCACCGCATAAAGGTGCGTGTCAGCCGAACGGTTGTTCTCAGCCTCGATTTTACGGATGGCCTCACTGGCCCATGCCCTGTCCTGAATGCACGAATTGCTCACCGGATAAGCCTAGGCTGGAAACCGGGCATCGGCAGCAAAGGAGCCCCTGCCGCAGGAACGAAGGAGAGAAGATGGCCACGCTGATAAGTGTCCCTGAACTGCGCAATCGCCTCGATTCCGGGGAGCGCACTGTGCTCCTGGATGTCCGCTGGGTCCTCGGCCGGACCGATGGACATAGTGAGTACCTGGCCGCGCACCTTCCCGGCGCCGTGTTCGTGGACCTTCCCACCGAGCTTGCCGACCACGCACAGGCCGGGCTCGGCCGGCACCCTTTGCCATCGCGGGAACGGTTCCAGGCTGCTGCGCGGCAATGGGGGATCAACGACGGCGACACCGTAGTTGCCTACGACAACAGCGGGAGCATGGCAGCCGCCCGTGTTTGGTGGATGCTGCGGAATGCCGGCGTGGACTCCGTGTACCTGCTCGACGGCGGCCTGGCCGCTTGGGCCGCGGCCGGTTACCCCGTAGAGACGGGCGAGGTGAGGCCCGTCGTGGGAAATGTTTTCCTCGGAGAGGGTGGCATGCCGGCCATCAACGAGGCCGAAGCCGCGCGGTGGCACCACCAGCGCATACTGCTCGATGCCAGGGCGGGGGAGCGATTCAGGGGTGAGGTGGAGCCGATCGACCCCAGGGCGGGTCACATTCCCGGTGCTGTCAGCGCGCCCACCACTCAGAACGTTTCTGCCGATGGAACGTTCCTGCCCGCCGAAGAACTTCGTCGCCGCTTTGAAGCATTGGGCTTGGACGAGGCCTCGACTGTGGCTGTCTATTGCGGATCCGGTGTGACGGCGAGCCATGAAATTGCTGCCCTGCACATTGCAGGATTCACAGCGGCCTTGTACCCCGGATCCTTCTCGCAGTGGTCCAACAACCCTGATAACCCTGTGGCTGTGGGCGCTGAGCCGTTGGAGGAGCCCGCTGGTGGTGACGGCGGCGGACCAAGTGGCACAAGCACCGTCACCGGGAGTAGCGTCGGATCATGACTCCCGGACGCCCTGTACCCCCGCCCCTGGCCAAACCGATCACCTTGGATACCGGTACGGCCGGAAGTGCCACCCTCGCCGCTGCGTACGGTGCCACGTCCCCGGACAGCGGCTTGGTGCCCCTGACCCTTGCCCGGCGGGAACCCACTGCGGATGACGTAGGGATCGCCATAGAGTTTTGCGGACTGTGCCATTCCGACGTCCATGCGACGCGGGGAGAATGGCGCGTTCCTCCCTACCCGCTGGTTCCAGGCCATGAAATCGTCGGCCGCGTGACCCGCGTGGGCTCCAACGTCCGAGAGTTCGCCCCCGGCGACCACGTGGGAGTCGGATGCATGGTGGACTCCTGCCGTGAATGCGAGAGCTGTTTGGAGGGCTTGGAGCAGTACTGCGAACGGGGCAACATAGGCACCTACGGGGCCCCGGACCCGCGGCAAGGTGACACCATCACCCAGGGCGGTTACTCGACGTCGATTGTGGTGGACCGGCGCTTCGTGCTGCGGGTCCCGGAAAAACTCGACCCCGCAGCGGCGGCGCCTTTGCTGTGCGCCGGGATCACCACCTATTCGCCGCTGCGGTATTTCGATGTTGAAGAAGGTGATTCCGTGGGCGTGGTGGGCTTGGGCGGCTTGGGGCATATGGCAGTCAAGATTGCCAAGGCCATGGGTGCCGAGGTCACGGTTTTCACTACCTCTGAGTCCAAGTTTGATGCTGCCAGGGAGTTGGGGGCCGATCACGTGGTCCTGTCCAAGGACGCCGACGCCATGGAAGCCGCCAACCGGAGCATTGACGTCATCATTGACACTGTCGCGGCACCGCATGACCTCAACCCCTATTTCCGCACGCTTCGCCTGGACGGGGCCCTTTTCCAGCTGGGTCTCCCCGCCGATGACATGCCCCCGGTCAGCCCGGGATTGCTCATCCGCCGCAGGCTTGCCTACGCGGGCTCTTTGATCGGGGGCATTGAGGAAACACAGGAAATGCTGGACTTCTGTGCTGAACATGGAGTTGCCAGCGACATCGAAATTGTGGGTGCCGAACAGCTTAACGAGGCTTATGACCGCATGGTGGCCGGCGACGTGAAGTACCGTTTTGTGCTGGACACTTCGACACTTCAGGAACCATCCGAAAGGGCAGACGCATGAGCACACTGTTCACCAAGATCATCAACGGGGAGATTCCGGGGCGGTTTCTCTGGAAGGACGAGGACGTGGTGGCGTTCCTGACCATCGCTCCCATCACCCAGGGACATGCGCTGGTGGTGCCTCGTGAAGAGGTGGATTCATGGACGCACGCGAGCCCGCAACTGCTGGCCAAGGTCATGGATGTTGCCCAGAGCATCGGCAAGGTCCAGGAAGAGCTGTTCGATGCCAAGCGAGTGGGCGTCCTGATGGAAGGCTTTGAAGTGGACCACCTGCATGTCCATGTGTGGCCGGCGTACTCAACGGCGGACTTTGAAATCCACAACGTGGACCACAATCCGGATCCGGCCGTGATGGACGCTACTGCCGTGAAGCTTCGTGCCGCCTTGCGCTCGGCCGGGCATGGAGACGTTGTTCCGCAGGACTGAAGCCTTCACCGAACATTTAACCCGGCGGTGCTGAATCAGCACCGCCGGGTCTTTTGTTGCTCCTAGGCAGGAGCCAAGGCCTGGTTCAGGACCGTTCGGATACGCTTTTCCGAGACCGAGTAAGCGGTTCCCAGTTCTACGGCGAAGAGGCTTACCCGCAGCTCTTCGATCATCCAGCGCAGCCGGGTTAACTCAGTGCCGGCACGCCGCCCCGGGAGAAGTGCGGATACGGCATCGTCGTAATCATCCTCCAGCCCCTGCACGATCGCCATATTCAAGGCATCCCGCTGCACATTGCCCGGAAGCTTCTCCAACCGCTTCTCGATCGCCTGCAAGTACCGCGGCAACTGGCTGAGCTGGGCATAGCCCGTCTGTGCCACAAAGCCGGGGAACACCAGCTGCTCCAACTGTGATTTCATGTCGTTCAGGGCGCTGATGAGCGGCAGGCTGGCGTTGGACTTCAGCGCCTTCTGGATGCGCCGCGTACTGGCCAAAACGCGTTCGACGACGGCAGTCACCGTAAAGACGGTATCGATCAGTTCCGCGCGGACTACTTCATACAAGGCATCGAAAGACTTCCTGTCCCACGGCAGCTCCTGCGGTGTCAGCTTGTCGATGGCAGCCAGCGCGCAGTCCGCAATCAGGGCGCTGACTGATCCATGCGGGTTCTGGCTGAAGGTCAGCTTCTCCATATTGCTGAGGTGTTCGAGCACATAACGGTCAGGAGGTGGAATCCGCAGTGCCAGCAGCCTGATGACGCCGCCGCGCATGGCAGCTTCTTGTTCAGCCTTGGTTTGGAATACCCGGAGGGCAACTGACTTTCCTTCATCAACCACCGCCGGGAAGCCGGTGACGGCGTGGCCCTTGACGGTGCGTGTCACCTGCCGCTCCACAGTCCCGAAGTCCCAATCGGTGATACCGCTGCGTTCGGCCACTGCAGCATCAGCCCCGCCGCCGGACACCGCAGAGACGCCGGAGGCCGGATCGGTTGATATGCCCGCCGCTCCGGCGGCCTTACCGGTCTTGGCAGGTGCTGTGGTGGCAGGGGTGGCACCGAGTGATTCGGCGATGGCACGCCGGGTGGCAGGGGCAAGCTTTTCCTGGAGTTCGGCCAGGTTCTTGCCTTCATCCAGGACTATGCCCTTGCTGTCAACTACTTTGAAACTCACCCGCAGATGCGAGGGCACAGCATCCCAGTTCCAGGAACCGGGGGGAATAACATGCCCGCGGAGCCTTCGGAGCACCAACTCCAACGAGGGTTCCAACTCATCGGTGGCCGGGTCAAAGTCCGCTTCAAGGGCCGCAGTTGCCTGACGGGCTACATCAGGGGCAGGGACAAAGTTCTTCCGCACCTGTTTGGGCAGCGACTTGATCAACGCCGTAACCAGTTCCACCCGCTGGCCCGGGATTTGCCAACGGAACGGGGCGTCGTCCAGCTGGTTGAGGAAGAGCACGGGAACTTCGGCAGTGACGCCGTCCGAGGGGTTGGGGGCCGAACCCGGCGCCACAGGATGGAATTCGTAGCTCAAGGGGAGTTCGAAGCCCTTGTGCAGCCAGGTTTTCGGATAGGCGGAGTCGTCAAGGGCCTCGGCGTCTTCGCTGATCAGCAGGGACTGGTCGAAGTCCAAGAGCGTGGGATCAGCCTGGCGGGCGTCCTTCCACCACTTGTCAAAGTGCCTCTCGGACACGACGTCCCTGCCCACGCGTGCGTCGTAGAACTCGAACAGCGTCTGATCGTCCACCAGGATGTCGCGGCGCCGCATGCGTGTTTCGAGTTCTTCGATTTCCTGGAGCAAGGCGCGGTTGCGGTGGAAGAACTTGTGGTGGGTCTTCCATTCGCCTTCCACCAGGGCATGGCGGATGAACAGTTCGCGCGAGAGCTCAGGATCCACCCGCCCGTAGTTGACCCGGCGGTTCGGAATGATCGGGACGCCATAGAGGGTGACCTTCTCATGGGCCATGACGGCACCTTGCCGCGAGGACCAATGGGGTTCGCTGTAGGACCGCTTGACCAGGTCAGGAGCTACCTGCTCTGCCCACAGGGGATCGAACTTGGCGGCCACCCTGGCCCACAACCTGCTGGTTTCCACCAGTTCGGCTGCCATGACGAAAGCCGGTGACTTCTTGAACAACGCCGAGCCCGGGAAGATGGCGAAACGGCTGCCACGCGCGCCGGCGTATTCACGCTTGCGCTCATCCAGGAGCCCTATATGGCTCAGCAGCCCCGAGAGCAGGCTGATGTGGATACCCTCGTAGTTGCCCACGGGATCGGCTTCGCGTTTGTTGTCCAGCGCGATGCCCAAGGGCTTCGCCAATTGCCTGAGCTGCGTGAACAGGTCCTGCCACTCCCGCACCCGCAGATAATTGATGAACTCGTTGCGGCACAGCTTCCGGAACTGGGTGGAGGACAGCTCGCGCTGCTTCTCCTGGATGTAGTTCCACAAGTTGAGGAAGCCGGTGAAATCCGAGATCTCGTCGCGGAAACGCGCGTGCTTTTCCGAGGCAAGCTGTTGCTTGTCGGTTGGCCGTTCACGGGGGTCCTGGATGGTGAGGGCAGCCGCCAGGATCATGACTTCGCGGACGCAGCCGCGTTTGCCTGCTTCAACAATCATGCGGCCAAGCCGGGGGTCCACCGGCAGTTGGGCAAGTTTCTGCCCGACGGCGGTGAGGCCGCTGCCGCTGCGACCGCCTCGTGCTCCGTCCCCCGACGTGGGCGGACTCAACGCGCCGAGTTCGCGCAGGAGGGTGACACCGTCGTTGATGGCCCTGGAGTCCGGTGGCTCCACAAAGGGGAAGTTCTCCACGTCCTTGGGACTGCGGGCAACACCCATGGCGGTCATCTGGAGGATGACCGCGGCGAGGTTGGTCCGCAGGATTTCCGGGTCCGTGAACTGCGGACGTGACTCGAAGTCCTCCTCGGAGTACAAGCGGATGGCGATGCCCTCGGACACGCGCCCGCAACGGCCCGAACGTTGGTTGGCGGAGGCTTGGGAAACCCGTTCGATCGGCAGCCGTTGGACCTTGGTCCGGTGGGAATAGCGCGAAATACGTGCGGTGCCGGTGTCGATCACGTATTTGATACCCGGGACGGTCAACGACGTCTCGGCAACGTTGGTTGCCAG
>NZ_JABMCX010000131.1 GCF_013179505.1 Paenarthrobacter sp. CM16
CGCCTCCGCACGGAGCCCGGCATCGGCCAGTTTGGCCGCGTACTTTTCGCTGTCCTTGCGGGTGGCAACATACAGCAGCCCCACACCCTGGGCCTTGGCCAGTGAGGCTACGTGTTCCAGCACGGCTTTTCGCTTGGCTTTGTCTTCCTGGTGCCGGACCACATCGAGGCTGATGTTCGGCCGGTCGAAGCCGCGGATCAGCACCAGCGGCTCTTTCATGCCGAGCCGTTCCACAATCTCATCGCGCACCGGCGGGGAGGCGGTGGCCGTCAACGCAACCACCGGAGGATTGCCCAGCTGCTCACGGACTGTGCCCAAGCCGAGGTAGTCGGGGCGGAAGTCATGGCCCCAGGAGGAGACACAGTGCGCCTCATCCACCACGAACATAGTGATATCGAGGCCGGCGATCCGGTCTACGGTGGCCTGCTTGGCCAGTTGCTCCGGGGCGAGGAAAAGGAACACGGCCTTGCCGGATTCGGCCGCCTCCCAAGCCGCTTCCACCTCCGAATCGCTGCGGGAAGAGTTGATCGCAACAGCCGCATGGGCGCCCAGGTCCTCGGTGAGCCCGTCAAGCTGGTCTTCCTGCAAGGCAATGAGAGGTGAAACTACGACGGCGGGGCGTCCCGTTTGATGGAAAAGGTGCAGGGCCGCCACCTGATAGGTGGCGGATTTGCCGTATCCGGTGGGCATGACGGCCAGGACGTCACGGCCCTCGACAAGGGCGCTCATGCCTGCGAGTTGGCCATCGCGCAATGCAGGGAGGGAAAAAGAAGACGCCGCGAGGGCGCTCAGGGCAAGGTCATCAGACATTCGTAGGGTGGCTCCGCATAGAGATTCCTGCGGCCACTTGCATCAGCCGTGATGACCAGCCTATCTGAGGCGGGGACCCGCCGTCGTGCGCTTCCTGACCGCTGTGGATAACCTCCTATTGCCCGCTGCCTAGTGGCGAACCTGGTACTTCAGGTGGGTCACCCGGGCGCCCGGAACAACTACGGGGTCCTCAAGCAAGAGCTCGCCGCCACGTTCTCCGAACAGCCGGATACCGTTTCCGAGCAGCACCGGAACCAGGTCCAGGCGGACCTCATCCACCACTCCGCGCCTCAAGCACTGTTGAAAGACGTCGGCACCGGCAACCCCGATCTCCCCTCCAGCTGCGAGTCCGGCAGCACGTTCCAAGGCCGTTTCCAGGTCCCCTGCAAACTCGAAGGGCACGGGCAACCCGTCCCTTCTGGCCGGCGGCCAATCCCCCGGCGGTTCGCTGTGCGTAAGGACCACGGTGGGTGATTCGTTGGGAGGGTGCCCTCCCCAGCCTTTGGTGATGTCGAACAGCCTCCGGCCCGAGATAAACGCTCCCTCGCGTGGAAGCGAGTTCCAGTAGGCTGCATCGGCCTCGCTGAGATGGAACGGTACGGGGTGGCCCGGCATCCAGGTTTCTACCTCCCCTGCCTCGTACCAGTCAAACAAGGGGCCCACATTGTCATCATCGCTGGCAATGAAGCCGTCCAACGACATCGAGAACTGGGCCGAGACCCGGCAATTCCTGTACATGCCTTCAGTCTGTTGGGCGCGCGCGGCTTGTCAAGGTGTGAACGTCAACCGTGCTCAAAGAACGACGGCGGACGCTTCCGCCCCTGTTGCGCCGCCGTCGTTCTTTCCAGCTTTAAGTGCAGCCTTAGATGGGATTCCCGAACTCGCGGATGGTGATTCCGGTGAAGTTGGCCGGACCGCCGTCGGCATAGAGGGAGATGCCCGTGTCCCCGGCAGCAAAGTGCACCTGCTGGGACACTACCGAGTGCCCGGAATTTACAAACACCTCAACACTTTGGGTGTCTACGAAAATGCGCAGATGGACGGATCCGGCGTTGGCGTCGATGGGTGCGGCGGCGCGGGTGTAAGGTGCCAGCGCGTAGCCGCTTTGGTCCGACGGTGCGCGATCGACGTACAGCTCGTCGCCGTATTTGCCGATGTTCGTGTGGCGGCTGCCATCGGACGAGCGGCCCACTGACACTCCAACGTTCGCTGCCGTGTCCCATGAAATGTCGAGCTCCAGCTCATACGCCCGCCCGCTCCATGGCAGCACAAAGCTGCCGTTGACGGTGCGGTCCGGAAGGGTGGTGCTGGACGTGGCATAGTTCGCAAGGGCAGGAACAGGGGTGCTGAGCAAGGTGTACCAGCCGCCCGACTGGCGCTCGAGCCTGAGCTCGCGTGTGATGGAATTCTGTCCGTTGTAACCATCGGATGCATCCGTGGGCACGTTGCGGGCTGCGTATTTCCAGTTGTTCATCCACGCGGTGGCAAGGCGCTTTGTCTCAGGTGCTTCCACGGCCGGCCAGGTCACGGCGGCGTACCAGTCCCATCCCCAGTCAAGCCACTGCGGTGTGAGGTTGTCCGCGATGAACGCTGTGCCGTTCCATGAACCTGTCCAGTAAGCAAAGGTCATGGGCAAACCGATGCTATAGGCGTCCATGCTTGCGCCGAACACCCAATGCCGGGTTCCGTCTCCTGCGGTCATCTCGAACAGATCCGGGCATTCGATGCCGCCGAGGGCGTGGTTGGGGTAGTCGAAATTGGATTTCCATTGCCAATCGCGCAGGTTGGGCGAGGTGTAGAAGGCAGCGTAGCGTGCCCTGCCGATGACACAAACCCACTCGTTGCGCGTCGCATCCCAGTGAACCTTGGGGTCACGGAACCATTCTGCGTTCTCCACCTCGGCGGGGGTGGTGGCCGTCCGTCCATCAGTGTTCACAATGACCGCGTCAGGCAATGCGGTGAAGGTATAGCCGCCATCCGTGGACCAGTAAAGGTACTGTTCCTGGAACTTCCGGATGCCGTCCGTGGGTTGGGTGGCGAGCGCGATCACTGCACCGGCACCGAAGCCGGCGGTGTTTGCAGTGTCCACTACTGCCGATCCCGACCACACGGGGAAGTCCGGTTGCAGTGGCATCACCGCTCCATGGTGGGTGTAGGACACTGCGTCGCTGGTAGTCGCGTGGTCCCATCCGCCGGGTCCGTTGTTCTGGCCGGAGTGGAGGTAGTAGAGCTGGTAGGCGCCATTGGTGTGAACGGGACGCTGCGGATCGCACAGCCAGCCAGAGGGCGGAGTCATGTGATAAATCGCGCGGAGGGATGTCCGGGCGTGGGCAGCCACGGGGATGGCGCTGCTCATGAACAGTGCCAGGGCACCAACTCCTGCACCTTGAAGCGCAGTGCGGCGAGAGATGTCATACGTCATTGATTCGTTTCCTCTCAGTGTTTGGCGGGCGCGACGGCGCGCCAAACGTCATGGTGATGAGTGTGCAGGGCCGTCGGGAAAGGTCCCGGGCAGCCTGGGACTGCACGTCGGATGGAGAGCTGGATCGGTACTCATTGCCGGGTCCGGACGGCTCAGCATCGAGCGGTCCGGTAAGTCATCGGCTACGCAGGACACTAGTGGTGGACGATTCTCCGGTCAAGCGTTTTAGCACCACAAATTTGCTCGAAAATAAAAATTGCTAAAACGCTTGATCGCAGAAGTTTTCCGGGCTAACTTACGAATGGTCAAACGCTTTAGCAGAACGGACATCAACGCAGATGAAACGCCCAGTCTTCTTCCAACCCGCCGACGGATGGGTTGGGGACCTTATCCCCTACGAGAAGGACGGGGAGTTCTGGCTCTTCTATCTTCACGAAGACCGCTCAGACCCAAAGCCCGGAACGTCCTGGAACCTCGTCACCACCAAGGACCTCACACAGTTTGAGAACCATGGCGTCTCACTGCACCATGGCAGCGAAACCGACATGGACTTCAACGCCTACACCGGCAGCGTGGTGGCGGACGGGTCCGGCGTCCACCACCTCTTCTACACCGGTCAGAACCCCCGGAACCTCGGGGCCGACGGCGCTCCGCTCCAGTTGGTCATGCACGCCACCAGCACCGATGGCATGCGGACCTGGCAAAAGCATCCTGAACTGACTTTCGGCGCTCCGGACGGCTACGAGTCCGGTGACTGGCGCGATCCCTTCGTGTTCCGGGATGACAGCAAGAAGCAGTGGAGGATGCTGCTGGCAGCCCGCCACTCCACCGGCCCGGAACGCCGCCGCGGCGTGATAGCCCAGTGCGTGTCCACTGACCTGATGACCTGGCAGTACACCGATCCGTTCTGGGACCCACGCCGGTACATCACCCATGAATGCCCGGATGTCTTCGTCTGGGGTGACTGGTGGTACATGGTGTACTCCGAGTTCTCGGAATCGTTCACCACGCGCTACCGCATGGCCAAGAGTCCCGACGGCCCGTGGACTGTGCCGCACCTGGACAGCGTGGACGGCCGCGCCTTTTACGCCTCAAAGTCCGCCGAGCGCGATGGCCGCCGGTTCTTCTTTGGCTGGATCGCCACCAAGGAAAACAACACCGATCATGGGCCGTGGCAGTGGGCCGGCACCATGTCCGTGCTGGAAGCCCGCCAAAACCCGGACGGAACCCTGGGATTCTGCTTCGCGGATGAACTGGTGGAGAGCTTCTGGGATGACGTCCCGGTCTCCCTGACAAGTGCGGTGCCCACCCGGCTCGATGTGCCTGACGGGTACACGGCGCTGGTGTCCGAGGAGGAGCTGCCGGAACAGTTTTACGCCAAGGTGGTGCTGGACATCGCTCCGAACACCACCGAGTGCGGCTTGCTGCTCCGCTCAACCCACGACGGCGACCATTCCTACGTGCTCCGCCTGGAACCCAAGCGCGGCCGGCTCGTCTTCGACCGCTGGCCGCGCGCCGTCACCGGCGATGGCCAATGGCAGGTCTCAGGCGATGTCCCGTTCGACGTCGAACTTGAGCGGCCCTGCGACCTCACCCCGGGCGCGCACACCCTTGAAGTGATCGTCGACGGCGACACTTGCGTCGCCGTCGTCGACCGTCAAGTGGCGCTCAGCGCCAGGATGTACGACCTCACTACCGGCAGGATCGGCGTCTTTACCGGCGAGGGAACCGTCACCGTTACCGAACTTGAGATACGACAGCGCACCGACAACTGAATATCCCGCACCCACCCAACCTCTGTTCCAATCAAGGGAGATTGCCGCAATGAAGAAACTACTCCGTGCTGCCGCCATCGCAGCCGCCGCCGCTCTGGCCTTGACAGCCTGTGGCGGCGGAGGAGCTGCTACAGACCCCTCCAACGTCAGCCCCACCGGGGAGATCAAGCCCCGCGAAATCTCGTGGCTCCTGTCCAGACCGGCCGACGGCGCCGTCATCAACATCATGAAGAAGCTCGCCGACGACTACGCCAAGGAACACCCGGGGTTTGCACTGAACCTCATCACCACCCCGGACCGGCCCTCCTACATCCAGAAGCTCGAAACCCTGGCTGCGGCCAACAAGCTCCCCGAGTTGTTTGACACCGATGCCACTCCGTTCGCCCAGCAGCTGGCCAAGCAGGGCAAGATGGTGGAGGCCGACAAGCTGCTGAAGTCGCTGGACCTCTACGACGACTACCGGCCCGGAGCCCTGGACTATCAGCGCTTCGATGACGGATCCCTCTACATGATCCCGTTCCAGTTCGAGCTGGAATTCATCTGGTATAACAAGGCCCTGCTCCAAAAAGCGGGCGTGGCCGTCCCGCAGTCCTTGGACGACATCCCGGCGATGTGCACGGCCCTTCGCAACGCAGGAATCACGCCGATCGCCATCGACGGGCAGGACCAGTGGCCGCTGGAACGCTACGTCGCGTACCAGCCGTTCCGGGCTGCAGGGCCGGACTTCGTCCAGAAACTGAAGAAGGGTGAAGCTGCCTTCAGCGATCCCGCCGGCCAGAAGACCGTTCAATGGATGGCCGAGCTAGGGAAGGCCAAGTGCTTCCAGGAAGGCTTCTCCGCCCAGGGCTACTCGGACGCGCAGAACCAGTTCACCTCCGGCCAAGCCGCGATGTACAACATCGGCACGTGGGAACTTCCCAGCCTCGCCACCGACAAACTCAACCCTGACGTCCGGGACGACATCGACTTCTTCACCCTTCCCACAACGTCGGGTTCCGTGACGGCGGCCAACGAGTTCGTTTCCCCCTCCGGCATCGGCATGGCAGTGAACTCGAAAACGTATGATCCCCTGGTCAGCGACTTCCTGAAGTTCGCGTTGCAGAAGTACCCGGCTGAATACGCTGCCACCGGGGCGCTCTCCCCCACCACCACCGTGGAAACCACCGTCCCCGCGAACGCCACGCCGCTGTACAAGAAGGCCCTCGAAACGGCCAACACCCTCGGGGAAAAGCAGGCCATGCCGTGGGACACCCAGCTGGACCCCACCACCAACGGCCGCCTGCAGCAAGAGCTGGTCCTCCTGGTCCAGGGCAACATCACGCCTGAACAATTCACCAAGACCATGGACGACGCCATCAAGCAGAACGCGCCCAAGTTCTTCAAGTAAACCGAAACGGCGGGGGCCGGCAAGGCCCCCGCCCGAAAGGCCCACCATGCTTCCCAACAGGTCAAGGACCTCAGTCCTGGTTTTCCTGCTCCCACCCCTGCTGCTCTATTGCGCAGCAGTCCTCTTCCCCATACTTCAGTCCCTGGTCTTGAGCTTCTTCTCCTGGAACGGCATCAGCGACATGGAGTTCGTCGGGCTGGCGAACTACGTCAGGATGCTCACCGCTGACGACATCTTCTGGCGTTCCTTCTTCAACGCCTTGATCTACCTGGCCATTTGCCTGGTCCTGCAACTGGGTGGCGCACTGGTTGTCGCCAGCCTGCTCACGTCCCTGAGCAGGGGACGTGAACTGATCAAGACCCTGTATTTGCTGCCCGCCGTGATCTCAACGGTGGCCATTGCCTTCCTCTTTGTCCGCATCTACTCCATTGATCCAGTCGGCCTGCTGAATCAGCTCCTGCACTGGGTAGGACTGGGTTCCTTGGAGCGGGCCTGGTTGTCCGACGTCAACACTGTCCTGGCCGCAGTCTCCGCCCCTGAAGGATGGCGGTTCACCGGGCTCTACATGCTCATCATTTACGCGGCTTTGATCGCCGTGCCTAAGGAACTCGAAGAAGCCGCGGTCCTGGACGGCGCATCGAAGTGGACGCTCTTCACCAAGATCCGCTTCCCCTACATTCGACCCGTCTGGATTACCACCACCATCATGGCCACCACGTACGGCCTGCGAGGCTTCGACATCCCGTACCTCATGACCAACGGCGGCCCCGGGCAGTCGTCCGAGCTCCTCACCACCTACATGTACAAGACAGCCTTCACCAGCACGGATTTCGGCTACGCAAGCACCATCTCCGTCTTCATCGTGATCGAGTGCCTCATCGCCGTCGGCCTCATCTTGTTCATGCTCAAGCGGAAGGCAGATTAATGATCACCCAGACAGCTCCGTCCCAGCCCGCCCGTGCACGTCCTGCTCCCGTACCTCAGAAGCGACGACGGAGGCCAAGCCTTTACCGGACACTCTCGAGGGTCCTGATCATGCTCATCGTGATCGTCCAGGTCTATCCGCTTGCCTGGCTGTTCGTTACCAGCCTGCGGACCGAACAGGACTTTGCCACCGGAGATCCTTTCGCGCTTCCCAGCTCGTTGACCTGGGAAAACTACGCCCGGGCCTTCGAAACCGGTGACCTCGGACGGAATATCCTGAACAGTTTCATCGTCACCATGGGCGCAAATGTCCTCATTGTCTTGTTCGGCATGATGGCCGCCTATGCCATCCAGGTCCTTGGTTTCCGCTTCAGCAGGTTCGTCCGGGGCCTGTTCCTGATCGGGATCATTGTTCCGGTCCAGATCGCGCTGGTTCCGCTGTTCATCGACTACTCCGCAGTGAACCTGCTGGACACTTACCAGTCGATGATCATCCCACTGGCAGGATTTGCATTGCCTATGTCCATCTACCTTTTCTCATCATTCTTCGAGTACATTCCGCGTGAAACCTATGAGGCAGCGTCCTTGGACGGGGCGGGTCCTTACCGGATCTTCGGGCTGATCACGCTTCCGTTGTCCCTCAATACGGTGGTCACCGTGGTGTTGGTCAACAGCATCTTCATCTGGAACGACTTCATCTTCGCCAACACCTTTGTACTTTCCGAGGACCTCAAGACCATCCCTCTGGGTCTGCAGAACTACATCGGCGCCATGGGCAAGGTTGACTGGACGGCAACCTTCGCCGCCGTCTGCGTGACCATCACACCGTTGCTGCTGGTGTTCCTGGTCCTCAACAAGGCCATGATCCAAGGCCTTGAGAGCGGAGCAAACAAAGGATGACGGCCACGGCAGACGGATATACTCCTGATGGAGGACAGATGATTTCGCAGGAGAGAGAGTCAGGCAACGCGGCCAGCCCCGCCGTTCCTGTCAGAAAAAACCGTGCCCATCCGGTGACCCTCCGCGAAGTGGCTGAACTTGCCGGAGTGTCCACTGCCACCGTCTCCTTGGTCATCAACAAAAAGAAGAATGCCCGGATCGCCGACGAAACCCGTCAACGCGTTACCGAGGCGATCGCCCGGTTGGGTTACCGTCCCAACGCCATGGCCAAAACGTTGGTAAGCGGCACCTCAAAATTCATCGGACTGGTTGCCGACGGCGTGGCCACCACGCCGTTCGCCGGACAAATCATCCACGGTGCTCAAGACGAGGCCTGGAAACATGGCTACGCGCTGCTGATTGCCAACACCGAGGGCAATCACGACCTTGAAAAGGACGCGATTGCCATGATGCTGGAATATAAGGTCCGCGGCATCCTGTACTCCACGTGGTTCCACCGCACCACCGACATCCCTGAGACCCTTCGGGAATCGGACTTCGTCCTGGTCAACTGTTTTTCTCCAGAAGCCGGAGCAGCGCGTGCCGTGGTCCCGGACGAAGCACAGGGTGGACAATCTGCCACGGAGATCCTGCTCCGCGGCGGGCACCGTCGCATCGCTTTCATCAATGCCACCACTCCCGCACCTGCCAGGGACGGCCGGCTCCAGGGATACAAGGACGCACTGAAAGCCGCCGGCATTGCCTTTGACCCGGCGTTGGTTCTGGAGGCCTACCCGGACCAGGAAGGCGGCTACGGCGCTACAGGCGACCTGCTCAAGCTCAAGGTCAGTGCCGTTTATTGCTACAACGACCGCATGGCCATGGGACTCTATGATGGCTTGCGGGAAAACGGCCTCTCCATTCCAGAGGACATTGCCGTGGTGGGTTTCGATAACCAGGAAGTCATCGCAGCCCACCTGCGACCCCCGCTGTCCACAGTGTCGCTGCCGCATTACGAACTCGGCGCTGCGGGTGTGCGTATGCTCCTGGGCCTGGAGGCGGCTCCCCTTGATAAAGCCGTGAAAATCGCCTGCCCGCCGGTTGAACGGGCGTCCGTGGCGGTGCGCTCACCTGCATAGCGGCGCAGCTGTACCCGGGATGACCGAAGTCGTACCTCGTGCGCATTGCCCCCGGGCCCCCGGAGGAATAGCGTTGAGGGTGGAAGCCCAGTGGTCCCCCATCACTGGGCTTCCCTTGTGAACCCGTCAGCCCTTGGAAAGGACATTGCTTTGATCGGCCCTTTGGAAACAGGTGGTTCCACCGACGAGCTGACCGGGATCGTAGGCGTCGCCGCGCGGATCATCGAGGCCCTCGGCGAATGGGGCGTGGGCTTGCTGACGCTTCTCGAGACAGTGTTTCCCCCGATTCCCAGCGAAGTCATCCTCCCCCTGGCAGGTTTCCTCACCCAGCAAGGCAGCATCAACCTGATTCTGGTGTTTCTTACCAGCACCCTTGGCGCTTATGCGGGGGCGCTGCTGCTGTATTGGCTGGGCTACAAAGTTGGACTGAAGCGGTCCATTAACTTGCTGTCGAAGCTTCCCTTGGTTGACCGGGAAGACTTCGAGAAGGCAGCCGATTGGTTCGAGCGCCACGGCAAGTCCGCGATCTTCTTCGGCAGGCTGTTGCCCGGGGTGCGCAGCCTCATCTCCCTCCCGGCAGGCGCCGAGCGCATGAACCTGATGACGTTCAGCATCTTCACCATCGCCGGCACGGGTGTGTGGAATGCGCTGCTGATCGGACTAGGCGCATTGCTCGGCAAGCAGTACCACTTGGTGGACCAGTACTCGCGGTTCCTCAACTACGCCGTGTATGCAGGAGTTGCCGCCTTCATAGTGTGGCTCGTTGTCCGCAGGGTCAGGCGCGGAAAGGCAAACGCAAAGTAGGCAGCAAGCAAGACATAAGCGTGGTTCATCACTCCGGGGTAACTGGGGAGCCCGGCGCTTGCGGTTTGGTGAGCGGCGGATGGATGTGAAGGTCAGTTGCGGTGAAAAGTGCGGCCGGGGCGCCACCGGCACCGCCGCGGCTCTTCCGTCCGGTGTCGTGGAGCCGGGGCGTCATCTTTCGGGTGAAGTTGCCCGCAGCCATGGTGGTCTCCCACACGGCGTCGTAAACGGTGCGGAGCTGCGTCAACGTGAACTCTTCCGGCAGAAGGCGTGCGGCAACGGTGGTGTATTCCATTTTTCCGGCAAGCCGCGCCAACCCGTCGCCCAGTATTGTTGCGTGGTCGAAAGCCATCTCCTTGCCGCGCAGAACGTCATGGACGGGGTACCACCCGGCAGACGCAGCATCAGATCCGGCGGCGATCTTCGGCAGTGAGGTCCCGTCGGAAGCCAACAGCGCCAAGTGGGCCACGGAGACCACCCGCATTCGGGGATCCCGGTCCGGGCTGGTGTAAGTGGCCAGCTGCTCGAGGTGAACCGGGAGCCTGCCGAGATCCAGAGTTGTCTCTTCGGCCAGCTCACGCCCAGCTGCTTGGATGGCTGATTCCTCAGGGCCAACAAAGCCTCCAGGCAGGGCAAGCGCATCCTTGAAGGGGTGTCCTCCCCGGCGTACCAAAGCCACATTGAGCACGCCGTCGGTGACCGCAAAAACCACCAGGTCCACTGTCAGTGCTATGGAGGGATAATCGCGCGGGTTGTAGCTTTCCAGAAACTTCTTGGCGGATGTCGCGTCGAAGGTCATGCAACTGCTCCTTCCAGGACGGTTCTGGTGGCCCAAGGCGGGGAATCAAGGCTGCTCCGCTGGGTAAGGATCAGGTCAATGATTCCGACGGCGGTCTTCATGCGCCGGTGGTGACCGCCCGTGAGCAAAATCCAGGAATGCCCCTCTTCAGTCAGGGTCTCTTTGAACCACTCAGTCATCTCTGCGCGTCGGTGTTCGCCTTCCCGCCATCCATCGTCTTCGAACTCCACGCCCTCATGATCGGTCACCAGATACACGTCCCGCCGCGGCAGAACGTCAGCAGCGTGGTAGGAGCCAAAGCTGCCTTCCCCGAGGTAGAACCGCTCCCAGAGTGTGGTGGCCAGTGCATCTGTATCTGCGATCACCAAGGGACAGGCGTCGGCTGCCGCGTTCTCCAACTCGGTCTGCCGTGCACCAACCACGCCGAAATCCCGGGCTGTCCACTCCATGTCCTGGAGCCCGGCGCCAGGCGTACGGGCGCGCAGCTCCTCGAACTTCAAGTAGGTGTATTCACGGCCAAATTCGGGAACGTCCATAATGAGGGGAAATTGCGTCCGGTAATGCTCGGTCAGTGCCTTGGCCAGCGTGGTTGTCCCCGTGGACTCGGCACCAACCACAATGATGCGCGTTGCCATCTCCTGACGGGCGGGAGGGATGATCCAGGGCCAGGCTGCCCCGAGGTCTTCACGGCAGAGGGTGCCGCTGATCGGATAAGTGCTCCGGGCGAGGTCCACCAGGACGTGCTCTGCAGCAAAGATCCCGGCCAGTCGCGCGCCGTATGCTTCGGAGCTGAACACAGCATCAATGGAGGATATGCCGTGGGATTTCAGGGCCAGACGCATCAACTCGGCCTGGGCCTTCCAGATTTCGTCCGAGGAGTAGTCATCAGGGCAGTCATTACGCATCCCGATGATCTCCACACCCTTGACATCCTCAAACTGTTCGGCGAGCCATGTGGTCCGGGCTTCGACGCTGATGGACTCGAAGCGGTTTCCCAAGACCAGGACAGCGACTCTTTCGGCTTGCGCTGCGGCAGTGGTGATGAGGTGGGTGTGGCCTGCGTGCGGCGGATAGAACTTGCCGATGACCATGGCCTGCTTGTACATCTCACGCTCCTGTCTTGATGGAATCGGGGATAACCGGCGTTTCAGTCCTGCGGGCGCGTTTCCAGTCGATGAGACCGTAGATGCACAGGGCCAGGAATCCAAAGTAGAGGATGGCTGTCAGTGTCAGGCCGCGGCTGAAGTAGAGCGGAATGGAGACCACATCGATGAGAATCCATACGTACCAGTGCTGGAAAATCTTCTTGGCCTGCCCATAAGTTGCTACGAGTGATGCGGTCAGCACGAAGGCGTCCGGCCAGGGAACCTCGGAATCGGTTCCGTGAGTAAGAACCAAGGCCACAGCCACCGTGCCGGCCACAGCGATGCCGGCTCCGACGAGGATCTCCTTGACGGCGGCATCACGGATCGGCAAGTCGTTCTTGTTCCGGGTGTCGGCGTTGCCGCGCAACCAGTTGTACCAGCCGTAGGCGGAAACGACCGCGAAGATCACTTGGAGGACTGTTTCACCGTAAAGTCCGGCCCCGAGAAACAACACGATGAACGCGAGATTGTTCAGGATGCCAACAGGCCAGTTCCACAGCTTCTGCCGGGCTACGCCGTAGACGCAGGCAGCACCTGTGACGAAGCCGATCACTTCGATCCAACTCACAGGGCTGCCGAAGAGGTTGGGGATTGCTGCGGAGTTCATCCAATCGAGCAGGGCCATCATCGTCGTCTTCCGTTCTTTATTATCAATCTGACAAGAACAACGTAACAGATTTATCGTCAATCTGACAACAACCTCGGCGGGCCCTATTGAGTAGAGCGGTTGTATGGCTCTGGGGGCGTGCGGGAGTCTTGAGTTTTTCCTGAGGAAGTGTTGCGGGTTTGCAGGATTTGTTCTTGATCCAGCCCCGGCACAGTAGTTCTTGTCAGCCAGAGAGGCAGACATCGAAGAACAGGCCGGCCGGAACCGCGGTGGCCCACCGAAAGGACACTGATTCCCATGGCCATCAGCCTCAAGACCACCTCCGGCAAAATCCTCGCCTCCGTTGCACTGGTCGGCACCGCAGCGGCCGTCGCCGGCATGGGAACCTACGGCGCGTTCACCTCCTCCACCTCCGCCTCCCAGGCAGTGACCGCAGGCACCGTCACCATCGCCCTGGGCGCCCCCGGACC
>NZ_JABMCX010000132.1 GCF_013179505.1 Paenarthrobacter sp. CM16
AGGAAACCCACCACCACCTGCGACTCCTCCGGGCTCAAGGCGCACGCCGCATCCAGCATCCGGCGGTGCATCCCGCCCAAGGTGTGCCGGACTTCCTGGTCCGAACCCGGCGTTGCTTTCAAAATCAGGGCACGCCGATCCGAGGGGTGCGGTTCCCGCCGGATATGGCCGGACTCCACCAAACGGTCAATCAGGGTGGTCATGGACGCTGACGTTATTCCCAGCTTGTCGCCCAAATCCTTGGGTTTCATCACTTTGCCGTCAGCCTCGGCTTCAAACAGGTAGCGCAGGGCCAGCAGGTCTTTCTCGCCCATTCCCATGGAAGACCGGGTCCTTCGGCGCATCGCTTGTTCGGAGGCACGGTAGTCCCGCAAGGCGTTCAGTACGTCAATGGCAATGGCCTTCTGACCTGGGTCTTTGCCGTACCAATAGCCCTTTGCGTGGCCTTCCGAATCCATTCGGTATTCCTTTGATTAACGTAAAGCTTGTTTCACTAGCAATTTGATAGTAAGTCACGCACCCCGTGAATGCATGACCCCGCACATCCGGCAAGGAAAGAGGCTCAGCATATGGCAACGCGCAGCTCAGATCTAAAGCGGCAGATCGCAGTCACCCTCAGCTTGGTGATCTGCATTGTTGGTTCGATGATCGGCGTCGGAGTGTTCGGTGGGACACCGATCGCCCAGGCAGCCGGCGGCGCGTTGGCCGCCGACTCAACCCTCCTGGCGCCCGCCACCCCGGCCTTCTCCATCTGGTCCGTGGTGTACACCGGCCTGGTTGCTTTCACGGTGTGGCAATGGCTGCCCTCCCAGCGGAGCAGTCCCCGGCAGAGGTCGCTGGGATGGATAGTTGCCGCCTCAATGATCCTCAACGCGGCGTGGATCTTGTCCGTGCAGGCCGGCTGGCTCGCGGTCAGTGTGCTGGTGATTCTGGCATTGCTGGTGACTTTGATTCTGGCCTTCCTCCGCTACAGCCAGAGCCATGCAGGCTCATGGGTGGAGGCCGTGGTGGTGGACGGTACCCTTGGGCTGTATCTGGGCTGGACCAGCGTGGCCGTCTGCGCCAACATTGCTGCTGCTTTGAAGGCCTCGGGGTTTGGGGGCTTCGGGTTGCGGCCCGAGGTCTGGTCTGTAGCCGTCCTGGTGGTGGTGGCCGTGGTGGGCATTGCCTTGGCGATCAAGGGCCACGGGCGGCTCGCCCTCGCAGCTGCCATCGCGTGGGGTCTTGTCTGGATCACCGTCGGCCGCAGTGCCGATGCACCGGAGTCATTCCCGACGGCGGTCGCAGCGGCCGTCGCTGCTGCCCTGGTTCTCGGTGCCGCCATCACGGTGCGGACCCGGGCGCTGTTGGCTGGGGCTTCCGGCCGGGGCGTCCGGGCCCTGTAGCGGTGGGCGTGCGGGCCCTGTAGCGGTGCGGGTACGGGGGTGGCGCCTTGGTAGTGCGGCTCTTTTCGCAGCTCCCGCGGTTTTCCACATAGACCAATTCAGGACTGATAACCCCTTCTCCCGACTGGAAGAGTGGGGATATGGATCAGATTCGGACCAGCCAAGCGGGCGTCAAGGTCACGCCCTTGGCGGCCGGTGCTTCCATGCCATGGGAAACGGCTCAACCCCTTCCCACCTTAGGAACCCTGGCAGCCGCCGTTGGTTCGTTGCCCCTCAGCGCGAGCAGTGGCGAACTGGTCACGGAGATTCGAGCCCTCGAAGACCTGAAGTCGGCCATCACCGCCCGGCAGGCCAAGGCAGCTGTCGCGTTGGATCTGGCTCAGCGCCGGGAGCAGGCCAAAGCCGGTATGCCCACGGCGGAGCAGGGCCGTGGAGTCGCTGCACAGCTGGCTCTGGCCCGGCGCGAGTCACCGAATCGCGGGTCGCGGCTGCTCGGACTCGCCAAGGCTCTTGTCAACGAGATGCCGCGAACCATGGCCGCCCTCCAAACAGGTCAGCTCAATGAGTGGCGCGCCACGCTGTTGGTCAAGGAAACTGCATGTCTCAGTGTTGAAGACCGTTCTGCGGTGGATGCAGAACTGGCACCGGACACGGGTACTTTCAACGGAGCCGGGGACCGGAGCGTCATCGCTGCTGCGAAAGCTTCCGCATACAGGCGTGATCCACGTTCCGTCGCCCAGAGGGCAAGCCATGCCGCTGCGGAACGAAGGGTCAGTCTTCGTCCCGCTCCGGACACCATGACCATCCTTACCGCTTTGCTGCCGGTGGCTGAAGGCGTTGCCGCATATGCCGCCCTTAGCCGGCACGCGGATTCAGCCCGCTCGATCGGCGACACCAGAAATCGTGGACAGATCATGGCTGACACCCTGGTTGAACGCGTCACCGGAACACCGGGAGGGATCGCGGGGATCGACCTTCAACTGGTCATGACAGATCGCACCCTCTTTCAAGGAGACAGCGAACCCGCCCGCATCCAAGGCTACGGAATCGTCCCCGCTGAATGGGCGAGAGTCCTCCTGACCGACGGTCCATCAGGGCCAAAAGTGCAGCCCGGAACCAAAGTGCAACCCGGGACCAAATCGCAGACCGGGTCCAAATCGCAGACCGGTTCCACAAGCCGTCGTCATCAGGATGCTGAAGCTGCGGAGCAGCAAGAGTTCCGAGTCCTGATTCGGCGTCTGTACACCGCCCCGGGAAGTGGAGAACTCCTGACAGTGGACTCGAAAGCGAGGATCTTTCCACAACGATTACGCCGTTTCATCGAGACCCGTGACCACACCTGCCGAACCCCGTACTGCGATGCCCCGATCAGGCATCTGGACCACGTGGTGCCGTGGCACGAGGGCGGAGCCACCACCCTGAACAACGGCGCGGGGCTGTGCGAGGCCTGCAATCACACCAAGGAGAACCCGGGGTGGAGCACCCAAGTTCCCCGCGGCAACACGCACACCGGCAACACGCACACCGGCAACACACACACCTTGGAAGTCCGGACTCCTACCGGACACATCTATCAGTCGAAAGCGCCGCCTCTGCCGGGGCACGAGGACGCACCGTCACCGACGCCGCATATCAGCCTGCCTACAGCGGAACCCCCACAGCAACCGGAGCACCTGCGCGCTCAGCACGTCCGGAAGAACTAAATGCAGCACAGTCGAACGAGGCACACAGCAGCATGCCCACAACTGCTATGCCGGGCAGGCGTCCTTCAATGCCTGTACGGACTCGGCCGGCACTTGATCTCCGGCTTCGGCGATTTGACGAAGAGGTGTAGTGATATCAGACGGGACGCCTGCAGCATCGGCGGCGGTGACCAGGCCAGCGAGCACCTGCTTATCCTCGACGCCCACCAATCCGTCCTGGACCACTGCGCAGATCTGCTTGGTGACTTCATCGGCGGCTGCGGTGGCCACCTTGGACGCGGCGTCACTGGCTGCGCTGCTGGCCGCTTCCTCAACGGCTCCGCAACCGACGAGCAACAGCAAAACGGGTACGGCGGACAGGAGTGCGAGGCGACGGGTCATGAGTCCAGCCTAGCAATCCGCCAATAAAGCCGGGTATGTCCTCACGCACCGCTCCCTGGCCCTAGCCCGCAATGAGTTCCTTGACCGGGCCTTCATGCAGTGCCAAATACACGTCATCCCGGACCTGGTTTGCTTCTAAATCGGTCATTGTCCTCGCAAGCGGACGCATCACCATCCGCATGAGCACGTTCGACTGTCCATCCCGGATACGGAGTCTCTCCCGCGCTGCCGCCGGAAGGTCTTGGCACGGCGTCATGGCCAACAACTCCACACTTTCAAGATCGTCGGCCCGCTCCCCCAAAGCCGAACGAACCCGGTCACCGAGCAATTCACCATCCATTTTTCCACCGACAACTATGGAGAGATCCCTGCGAATGGACGGCATCCTGGAGGAGGGTTTCCACGGCGACAGGTCCAGCAGTTGCTTTTGAATCCCGGGGTCCTTAGACCTGAGCAACCTGATGTCGGGGATGCCTTTGCGCAGCATGAGGGCACGGTCCAGCCCCATACCCAGCGCCAGGCCCGACCATTTGCGCGGGTCCAGGCCTGCGTCCAGGAAAAGCTTCGGGGCCATGAGCCCGCACTCCGCCAGTTCCAGCCATTCGCCGTCCTTACGGACGTCAATCTGCAAGCCCTTCCGCGTATAAGGATGCACTGCGGGAACTGCGCGCCACTCAGCGCCCGGTAACACCCCTGCCACCAAGGTGGTAACCATTTCGTGCAGATGGTCGCCGCCCAGTTCAGACGTAGAACTCACGCGCCACAAGTCCACTTGATGGGGCGTGCCCACGTGGGTGCGATCAATGGAATCGCGGCGGTACACAAGGCCCGGGATCACCCAGAGCTCGTCCAGGCGGTGAGATGAATCAAGCTCCCGCAAGAGGGCAGGGATGGAAGCCGATGTGTGGCTACGCAACATGACGGTAGGGCTGACATAGCGGGAGTATCGCTGGTCCCGGGTGACATCCGCGGGACTGAATCCCAAGTGATCGTAGTTGTCGGCGATACTGACCAAGGGGCTGTGGCGGATGACTTTTTCGGGCACATTCCACCGGTGATGCAAGGCGGCGGTCACGTCCCGCAAAAGGGTCTGCATGGAATGCGGTCCATGGTCCGGGTTGGATAGGTCCCTGACTATCAGCGATTGGTGGAGCTCGTCCGGGGTGAGGTAAGCAGGCATGACTGGTCCTTAAGGTTTGGAGAGAGCGGGGTGTCCTCCCCCGAGCCGCTCCGCCGCCAGGACCTAGGCGCGCGCCATCCAGCCCTCACGACCGGAGACCGGTCGGGGGCAGGTAAATCGACGCGTTGAAAGCATGCGCCGACTATACCCCGGACCGGGATGCCGGCACAGGCCTGAAGTGCTTTTCCAAACTCCGGGATGCTTGTTGACGGGATTGCGCCGGGACGTCCTCCCGCAAACCATCCGGCTATGCTGCGCGTCAGGTCATCCGGGGGTCAGTAGCCGGTACACCGACACGTGGCTGCGCGAGTCCGCAGTGAATTCTCTGCCGTCCCAGTCGGCCCACCGGGTTTCGAGCTCAAAGCCGGCTATCCGCGCCATGAGATCGAGTTCGGCGGGCCAGATGTAGCGGTGTGGAGTCCGATCAATCCGTGCCTCGCGCCCCTCCGAAAGTTCGGGGCCGAACTGCACATGGTGCGAGATGACGTGCTGCCGAAGAACATCGTAGGTGTCAACCAGAAGGTACCCGGGCTGGCTCACTTCCACCGTCCCACCGTGCCCGGGCGGCAGTGAACGCAGCTGCGGCACCCAGAGCTCGACGACGAACCGGCCTCCGGGCGCCAGATGGCGGGCAGCGTTCTGGAAGCACCGAACCTGCTCATCCTGCGTCAGGAGGTTCCTCCCTCGGCGAGTTCCGACAAGACCTTCACCGTGGGGCCAAGCACTTCAGGGGCGAACATCCCCTGCCCGGGTGTGTCGTACCGTTGGGCGGCGTCATGGTCCCAGAGCTCTTGCTGGTTGATCATGATTGCGAGTATTGCAGCCGGTGGCAGGCAGATTGAAGAGGTGCCGGCCCACCTATGCTTGAGGGATGGGAGAAGAGACTGTGAACCACAAGGCCTTGGCCGTCTGCATGATTGACATCTCCTCCGATATTCGCCGCAAGTCGCTCAATGAGACGGGCCTCCGCCCGATCTCCAACGGCGTGTTGGAGATCCTCCGTGTTGTTGAAAGCCATCCGGGCGTCACGGTAGCCGAGGTGGCGGCCAGACTTGGCCGGCAGCTGAGCAACGTCAGCTCCCAATTGCGCGAGCTCGTCGCGGCGGGCCTGGTGACGCGCGTGAAGGACGCCTCGGACAAACGGTACGTTTCCCTCCATCCCACCGAGGAGTCCCGCCGGATCAAGTTGCTCTTGGAAGGTGCTTGGGCTGAGGCACTTATTGCCGCGAGCGCCCGCCTGCTCCCGGAAGAACGTGCGCAGATCGCGGCGAGCCTTCCGGCGTTGGAGCGGCTGGCTTCGTTCCTTTCAGAGCCCGAAGCTTCGCTTCCGCAGCCGCATCCCCGCTCAAGCGGCACGTAAGGCATGTCACCTCTTAATCGCTTACGGCGCTTATTGAAAGTACTTATACTTTTATAAGTATTACTACTTTCAAGAATGGGTGACGCGTGGCAACACAAGTACTAGGGACATCGGGCGCTCAAGCCCCAACGAGCACCGGAACCCCGCCGGGCGGTAAAGGCAGCAAGAGCATCGGTTGGCGGGCTTTGCCTTTCCTGGCCCTCGCCCAGTTCATGGTGGTCCTTGATGGAACCATCGTGAACCTGGCACTCCCCCGCCTCCAAATGGAAATGGGTATCAGCGATTCCACCCGGTCCTGGGTAGTCACTGCATACGCATTGGTCTTCGGCGCCTTCCTCCTGCTGGGCGGACGGATCTCGGACTTTTGGGGACGGAAGCGGACTTTCATCACAGCCTCGGCGGGCTTCGCCGTGGCATCGCTCATCGGCGGATTGGCCCAGCAGCCCTGGGAACTGATCGGGGCCCGTGCACTTCAGGGTATCTTCGCAGCACTCCTCGCCCCGGCAGCCCTGGCACTCCTGACGGTGGCATTCCCCGGCGGTAAGGATCGCGGGACCGCCTTCGCCATCTTCGGCTCCATCAGCGGCGTGGGCGCAGCGGTGGGAGTCCTGCTGGGTGGCTTCCTGACCGAGTTCGTCTCGTGGCGGTGGTGCTTCTTCGTCAACGTCCCCATCGCGATCATCGCACTCATTGGCGTGTGGGCGCTGGTGGGCGAAAGCAAAGCCGGAGGCTCCACCAAATACGACTGGCCCGGCGTCGTTCTTGCCGCTTTGGGCTTGGGCTCCCTGGTCTACGGCTTCGCCAACGCCGAACATGGCTGGGGCGCCGTGGAATCCTGGGGCTTCATCGCGGCAGGTGTGCTGTTGCTGGTCCTGTTCGTCGCCGTCGAGCGCAAGGTCAAGAACCCGCTGCTGCCGCTGCACGTGGCTACCGAACGCAACCGCGCCGCCGCCTTCCTGGCATCCTTCCTTGCTGGAGCCGTGCTGATCGGTGGCATCCTGTTCATCAACTTCTACCTCCAGATCGTCCTGGGGTTCGCGCCGTTCGCGGCCGGAATCGCATCCTTGCCCATGACGGTGGTGCTGATCATCACGGCGGGCATCGTGGCAAAGAACCTGCCCAGGCTGGGCGCCAAAATTCCGAGCGCCCTCGGCCCGGTCTTCATGGCAGCAGCCATGCTGTGGCTCACCCAGGTCACGCCGGACGGAACGTACGCGGTGAATATGCTGCCTGCATTGACCCTGATGGGCATGGGACTGGGCCTGGTCTTCGTCCCCATGCAGAACCTGGCCCTCTTCGGCGTGGACAAGGACGACGCCGGGGTAGCCAGCGCCCTAGTCAACGCATCACAGCAGATCGGTGGCTCGCTGGGCATCGCCCTCTTCAGTGCCATTGCAGCCGCAGCTACCGTTGCCGTCGGCGGCGAGCCCCTGGCAGCGCTGACGTCGGGCTACTCCATGGTGTTCCTTTGGGCGGCCGGGGTAGCGGTTTTGATCGTACCGATCGCACTTCTCCTGATCAGGATCGACCGCAAAACCTTCAGCGGAGCGGGCGAGACCCCGCACGTCCACCTGGGCTAGCAGCATGGGCGCCGTCACCCCTTTAGCGGGTGGCGGCGCCACGGCAAGTACCAGGTGCGGTCGCCTATCTCGCTGCTGCGGGGGAATTGCCCAAGCGGGTGGTGCCATCCGGGAGCGGTTTAGGGATGACGCCCGGCCAGGAACCGTCCCGCTTGAAGTTCATGAGGTTGCGGGCCCCCTCGGGGTCCTCAGCACTGAGTGGAATGACGACGGTGCTGTGTTGCGAAGGGGTGAAGGAAGCCTTTGGGTTGAGCCAGGCCGAACCAACGGCTGCAGCTGCCAGGTCGAAGAAAGGCTCCCCGTCAGCCGTGCGCGAGCTGATCTGGATCTGGGTGTTCGGCATGTACCCTTCCCCCACAGCCCAAACGTTGCGGACGATGTAGTCGATGAGCAAGTCGCCGGAAACCAGGGTGTATCCGGGTTCGATCGTGAACGCCACCGAGTACCCGGTGTTTCCCTTCACGTTCGGTGGTCCTCCGCCGGCAAAGCGGGTGACGGAAATTCCGGGCACTGCCTCTACGGCCTCGCGGGCTTCTGCAAGAGTCTGCCCGGTGTCCGCGTCGTGCGGGATGGACCGGGAGGGCGGATCGCGCAAAGGCACCGGAGCGGCACACGAGATGTGGGCGAGAAGGACAACGGCAACTATGGCAACTTGGGTGATAAGTCGGTTCGCGCGGCTCATTGCTCCACTATGTGTTCTTTGGTTTTGAATTCGAGGCCGACCCGCCGACGGGCCCTGGCATGTGGGCAGCAGGCAATGACCGGATCACGCCGCAAACCGAAGGATACTGGGATCATGCACAATCAAGAGCTGCACTACCTCCACGGCTTGGACGAGTTGCTGGCGGACCCCGAATCCCTGACCATGGCGAGGGTAGCGGAATATCTGGCCACAGTTCGCGTGGCAACCGCAAACTGGTTCGGTCGGACCGGCCGCGCCGAACTTTCGGCTTGGATCGATCGTGACGGCACGGGCTGGCGCGTGTGGGACACTGACGAGCGCGCTGGGATCATGGACTTCTCAATACTTCGCACCGAGTCGGAAACAGAGGCGCTCGGCAGCTTTCTCCGCCGGGCCCGGCATCACTTCGATCAAGACAAAGCGGCGGTCCGGCGCGGCTTTTGACGCGGGGCGCATGCCCGCTCCGGACGAGTATTAGGGCACGACGGCGGCGATCTCACGTAACGATTGACATGACATAACTCACATTCTGTAAGCTACTTTCATAGTCAGGCAAACGGCTTCCTTCGCTCTACCCCGGGGAGGTCCCCCATGGCCCCGAATTCACTCAAGGCCGAGAATCTCATGGCCCATGGCGTCGTGCTCTCCGCGGCCAGTATTGCCAGACGCAGGGCAGCAGCCCAGCACGGAACCCACAGTACGGCGCACAAGCCCGATGCCCTCCTCGGAGCGATAGCCGTTCGTCAGTTGTTCCACCGCTGGCCGTTGGTGCCATCCCGTGAACTGGAACGCATCCGCCACGTCCTCATTCACTGCGACCAACTCGGCTCACCGGACACACATCACTTGTCCGAACCAGCCCAGGCATTGCTGGATCTGATCAACTGCGAGCTGGAGCGCCGGCGTTTGTTGGCCAACCAGGCATCGGGCGGCAGCCAGGCTGCCGTGGCGAACCAGGATGTCGGAGAGGATCACGTCAGCCCTGAGATGGGGTAGCACTGCACAGTCTTTGCTGCCACGCCTTGGTCAGTTACTTGTTCTTCGTGCCCCGCATGGAAGCCTGGAGCTCGCGGAGCTCCGCGAGAACGGCTGAACAGTGGGGGCAGCGTTCAGTGTGCTGCCGGACCCTTACTTGGGCGTTTCCACTCAGACCGTTCCGAACATACCTGCCCAGGTACCTCAGGTACTCCGTGCAGGACTGAACAGGCGCCTCACCAACGTGCTCCTGCAGATACACCTGACGGAGGCCTTCACGCGCCCGAATGGCCAGGGCGGAGAGGGCGTTCGGAGCCAACCCCAGCAACGGGCCTGCTTGGGCCGGTTTCAGTCCTTCAACGTCGACGTACCAGAGCACATCCTGCCAACGCTTGGGAAGTTTCCGAAAGGCGCGCACCAAGACGATGGACTCATGGGTACCCAGGACGTGGTCGCCTCCGGCTAAGGCCAATGCGTCCACGGTGTTGGAATCGACCATGACCAGCCGCGTTGCCTTCAAATTCTTCCGGTGTGCCATCCGCCGGATTGTGGTTAGCAGATAGGGACGGAAGGACTCGATCGGACCGCGGCCCTCCATGATCGCTTGGAAGACCGCGGCGAACGCTTCACCCACGATGTCTGCGGCATCGCTGGGGTTGTCTGATTCCGCGCGGGCCACGAACCCTCCCACCCGCTGGTAACGGATGAACAGTTCGCCGAAGGCGGCAACGTCACCTCCACGAACCAATGCCAGCAGTTGTTGATCACTGAGTGGTTGCGCGGAAGCAGGGTCGCCACGGTTTGGGTAGGGCAGGGCTTGTGCTGACATGACGGCCTTTCGCGGTATGGATGCCATGGATCAGGCATGGAAGGAACTTCAGTTGCGGCTGCGTAACCGTGATGAAGGCGCAGTCAAGGAGGGCCCCGCCCAATGCTCATCTGACATGCATCGGACGGGGCCGCGTGAAAAGTGCCGGGGTAGCCCCCTGATGGGGGCGGATGGTTACGGGATGACCGCTACGACGTCGATCTCCACGAGGAAGTCGCCAAGGAACGAACCAACCGTGGTCCGCGCCGGGTAAGGGGCCACGACGTACTTTTGGTAGACCGCGTTGAAGCCGTCGAAGTCCCGCCGTGGGTGGTGCAAGTGCACGGTTGCCTTGACGACGTGGGAAAAGTCCAGGCCGTGCGCGCCGAGTACCTTGGCCAGGTTCTCCATGGTCCGGATGGTCTGTTCTTCAATGGTGATCCCTACACGCTCGTCCGTCATGGGATCGTGGGGCGTCTGGCCTGCGGTGTACAGGAATCCGTTGGCCACGATGGCTTGGGAATAGGGCCCGGCCGGGGTGGGTGCGAGGTCGGTGACCACCTGGTGACGCGTCATGTTGGTGATGCCTTTCGTGAGATGAGGGGATGTGTGCTGAAGAACGCACACTGAAACGGGGTTGCCGGTTACAGGACTTTGGAGAGGAACGCCTTGGTGCGTTCGTGCCGTGGACTGCCCAGGACTTGCTCGGGCGGGCCACTTTCCACCACCACACCGCCATCCATGAACACCACTTGATCGGCTACTTGCCGGGCGAAGCCGAGCTCGTGAGTGACCACCACCATGGTCATTCCCGCCTCCGCCAAGGACTTCATCACGTCCAGGACTTCGCCCACCAACTCCGGGTCAAGCGCTGAGGTGGGTTCATCGAAGAGCATCAGCTTGGGCTTCATGGCCAGCGCCCTGGCTATGGCGATGCGCTGCTGCTGCCCTCCGGAAAGCTCCTGGGGGTAGGAATGGCCTCGGTTGCCCAAGCCCACCCGGTCCAGCAGCACCTGCGCCTCCACCACCACTTCACGGCGGGGGCGGCCAAGAACGTGCACCGGTGCTTCGACGATGTTCTCCAGCACGGTCATGTGCGGGAAAAGGTTGAAGCGCTGGAACACCATTCCGGCGTTGAGCCTGGAGCGGGCCGTCTGGCGCTCCTTCATTTCGTAAAGCTTGCCGTTGCGCTCGGTGTAACCCACCAGGTGCTCGTCGACGTAGAGCCTGCCGGCGTCGACTTTTTCGAGGTGGTTGATGCACCGTAGGAACGTGGTCTTGCCGGAACCAGAGGGGCCGATCAGGCAGGTCACGGATCCCTTTTCAACCCTGAGGTCAATGCCTTTCAGGATTTCGATGACACCGAAGTTCTTCCGGACTCCGCGGGCTTCCACCATTGCAGTAGTCATCATGCTGTCCTTGTCTTGGGCTTGCGGGTCCGTCGCGGTGCTGAGTCGAAGCCACGGCCGTATCTGCGTTCGAGTTTGTTTTGGAAGAAGCTCAGGACGGTGGTCATGAGCAGGTACCAAAGGCTGGCAACAATGAGCAGTGGAATGGTCTGGTAGTTGTTTGCATAGATGATCTGCGCCGAGTAGAGAAGATCGGAGATCGCCAGGACGCTCACCAGGGAGGTGCCCTTCAGCATGGAGATGACCTGGTTGCCAGTGGGCGGCAGCACCACACGCATCGCTTGCGGCAGGATCACCCGCTTCATGAGTTTTCCACCGCTCATGCCCAAGGCGCGGGCGGCATCGTACTGGCCCTTGTCCACGGAGCCGATCCCACCACGGATGATCTCGGCCATGTACGCTGCCTCGTTCAAGGACAATCCCAGGAGCGCGGCCCCGAGCGGGGAGATCAGGACGTTGGCCGATCCCAGGACCAGGGACGGCCCACCGAACGGAAGACCGAAGGCAATCACCGGGTAGAGTGCCGCGATGTTGTACCAAAAAATCAGTTGGACCAGCAGGGGCGTGCCCCGGAAGAACCAGATGTAACCGCGGCTGATGGTGCTCAGGATGGGGTTGTCGGAGAGCCTCATGATCGCCAACAGCGTGCCCAGGGCAATACCAACCGTCATGGACACCACAGTGAGCACGATGGTCAGGCCGGCACCGGCAATGATCTGCGGGGCGAACAGATAGGACACCACCACGTCCCATCGGTAACGTTCATTCACCGCCACATCCCATGCTGCACTCAGTGCCACCAGGATGAGAACCACAGCCAGGACCAAACGGACCGGATGCCTCAACGGCACCACAGGAATCGAGTCACCGGAAGCCGCCGCAGCTGGCTCCTTGGTATCGGGTTGTGAGGGTTGCTGCTGCATAGCCACCGTCTCTTGATCGGGAGTTTTCACTACTGGGTTCGATTTCAACTACTGGGTTCGAATTCAACTACTGGGTTCGAATTCAACTACTGGGTTCGAATTCAACTACTGCGCAAAGTTGACGCGGGCTTCGGTGATGGCACTCGTTTCCAGCCCGTACTTCCCGAGGACTTTGATGTACGAGTCACTCTTAATCACTGCATCCAGCGCGGCGGAGACGGATTTCACCAGGCCGGACTCCTTCGGCACGCCAACTCCCACGGGAGCGAACTCGTAGGTGTGGGCGATCTCGATTTGGGGGTTCTGCGTGGCAGCAAAATTCAGGATGGGCGAGTCTGCCAGCACCGTATCCAGGCGTCCGCTGCCCAGCGCCGAGATTGCCTGCCGGGTGTCCTGGAATTCGCTCTTCTGGATGGCCTCCTTGCCGGCGGCAGCACAGGCAGCGTCGTAGTCAGGAACGTTGACGGTCAACTGGTACGAGCCGGTCAGCAAGCCAACCTTCTTGCCGCAAAGTGCGTTTTCATCCTTGATGCCTGCGGGATTGCCCTTGGGCACGGCAATCCCGTTGCCGATCTGCATGTAGTCAACAAAGTCCAGGACTTCCATGCGCTTCTCCGTAGGGGTCATGGAAGACACGGTCATGTCGTAACGGTTAGCCGCCAGGCCCGGAATGATGGAGTCGAAGTTGGCCACGTGGATGTCTACTTTGACA
>NZ_JABMCX010000133.1 GCF_013179505.1 Paenarthrobacter sp. CM16
CTCCGCAAATGAGTGCAGGAGCGCGGCGCCGCACAGGAGCGACACAGCCGCCACCACCGGCACTCCTCCCGCCGTTGCGTAGAGCACGCAAGCCACGGCCATGAGCACACCACCGGTCATGACGATCTTTCCTGCGCGCCGTGGGTCGTGCGTGCCGCGGGAGAGCGCACTTGCAGGAGAACGACACACAGAGTGTTGATGACCAGAATGACGGATATCAGGACATCCGGAGCACTGGTGTCCTGCGAAATCCACAGCGGCACGCCCATTTCGGCAAGGCCGAACTGCATGCCAAAGATGCCGGACAGGACTGTCAGGACCAGATAGCGGCGGTCCCGAAAGGGGGAGACGCGTCGCTGCGGAAGCGGGCTGGTCGGGTCATGGCGCGGTGCGTCCACGCGGGCGGGGAGGCGGCGCAGGTGCAGTGCGCTGAGGAGGTAGACGAGGCCCGCGCCGATCATCATTGCCCGGAAGGCTTCGGCAGTTCCGGCCAACAATGCGAGTCCGGCGATCATGCCTCCCAGTGCGATACCAAGATTCGTTACTGTGCGGAGGACCGCGCGGGCGTTCACACGGTTCGGACCCTCGAAGGCCCGGGCAATGATCGCCGAACGTGTGGCGTTCGCACCCCGGTTCACGCCTACCGCGATACAAGCAATCGCGACGGCGGTGCTGAAGTTTGCAGCGAACGTATAGGTCGCGATCGCGAGACCTTCAATGGCGACCATGCCCACCAGGAGTCGACGGGCGGAAAAGCGGTCAGCGAGCCGGCCGCCGATATAGGACGTCGCGACTCCCACGCCGCTGGAAACCGAGAGAATCACGGCGATTTCGACGGCGCTCAGCCCAACGAAACGGCTGAAATACAGAACCGTCAACGTCAGGAAGATGCCGCGTCCTACTGTTGCGACCAAGATGGCAGAAGCGAGGATCCTGAGGGTGGGGTCAGAGAGGGCGGCGCGGAGGCTGTGCTCTGCGGCTGAGGTTGCGGGTGATGTGGTCACCACCTAGTTCTGTCACCCACTGACGGCCGGCGGTATTGATGTAGCGTATTGCTTCATGTTGAAGTACGAGTTGTCAGAGGCGGACTTGGGCGGTGTGCGGTTTGGCATCTCACCTTTGTGCGAACTTGGGCTTTCCCTGCGGGCCATCCGCGACCCCAGCCACTATCCACTGCAGTTGCCTTGGTTACGCAGGACAGAAGAGGCCCGGTCCCGGTTGGACCTCGATGGATTGCTTGCCCTGGTTGATGAGAGACTCTGGACGCCGGACTTCCTGAACCCCCGCCCTCAGTCTCCACTTACTCGGATCGATGACGAGTTCACGGTTTTGGAGCAGATTTCGGCGGAGCAGTTTCATGGAGACTTGATCAGGGTGCACGGCACCGTTCCGGCCATCTTTTCCGGACCTGTCGGCCAGGCGGTCGGTCGCCTGGTCCGTATCCTCAGGGAATTCTGGGACACCTGTTTCGCGCCGCATTGGCCGCGCATGCGCACCATCCTGGAAGCGGACATCGTCTACCGCGGCCGGCAGATTGCACAGGGCGGGCTGTTCACCATGCTCAACGACTTGTCCGGTGCTGTGGAATTCGACGGCCGGGTGATCTCCGTAAGACTCAAGAACCCGGCATCGAGGACAGAGAAAACCGAGGGCCTGGGGCTGGCACTTGTTCCCACCATGTTCACCCGCAGGGCCTCTGCTCACGTGAACCACGGCGACCCGCCGATGCTGATGTACCCGGTGCGGGGGCAAGGTGCCATGTGGGAAGCAGAGCGGGTGACGAATCCGGCGGCCATAGTGGCCGTGTTGGGCGAGGTCCGGACAAGCCTGCTCACGGCCTTGGCTGCACCGGCATCGTCCACCGAACTAGGGCTGCGTTTTGGCGTCACAACATCCGCCGTGAACCAGCACCTCAGGGTGCTTCGGGACGCCGGGCTCGTGACCTCCACCCGGTACGGACGCAGCGTGCTCTACTTCAGGAGCGAGCTGGGCGCGGCGTTGCTGCTGGGGTGACTTCACAGGCGGGACGACGACGGCGGGCGGCTGCCGTCGTCGTGCTTTCAGTCCTTGCGGAGACTGTACGTGCTGATCACGTTGCCTTTGCCGGTGGCGGACTGGTTCTCCAGCACGAGGCGGTGCAGAGGGTCGCCGTCCTCAAAGAGGCGTCGGCCACTGCCGGCCACCACGGGGTGAGTCATGAGGGTGAGTTCGTCCAGGACGCCCGCGAAAAACAGTTGGCGAACCAGTGAAATACTGCCGCACACGGCAATTTCGCCTCCGTCGCGGCCCTTCAGATCGGTGACAAACTGCTGCACGTCGCCCTTAATGAGCTGCGAGTTCTCCCACTCAAGGGGCTCTGTGAGCGTGCGCGATGCCACGAACTTTTCCACGGGATTGATGAAGGCGGCAAAGTCCTCGTCCCGAGGTGCGTTGGGCCAGTATCCGGCCCATTCCTGGTAGGTGATGCGGCCCAGCACTACGGTGTCCACGGAGTTGATCATCTTGGTCAGGCCCGTTCCCAGTTCGTCGTCGAAGCTGTCGAACTGGAAGTTGAAGGGGTCCTGAACCACACCGTCAACGGAGTGGAACAGGCCTGCGGTGACTTTGCGCATCATTTTCTCCTGGTGCGTGGCTGGTTTGAGTGGCGACGTCAGGCGGCGCGGCTGGCCGTCTGGAGTTTGCGGGATGGCAGGGCGGTCACGTTGTTGTGGTCCTGGCTCAGGCGCACGGGGACCTCATGAATTTCGGAGTAGACCTGGAGTTGGCGCAAGGCGTCCTCATCAATTGTGGCTTGGGACAGGTCCATCTCAACTCCCAAACCGCCGCCAAGGCTCTTGGTGCGCTGAACCACCGGGTAAAGACCCTGAAGGCTCAAAGTGGTCACACGACCGGTGGCGGCGATCTGAATTTGTTCGCCGTCAACGTCGACCCGAACAACAACGGAGAGCTTCTCGCTGGCCAATGCACTGCCTTTCATCCTTGCTGCCACGCTGCAGCGTCCCCCAGCGTATGTGGCATGTGTGACCTGCGCAACATTGTGGCGGTGGGCGGCGAGGGAGTTGGGTTTCATCGGCGCTGCGTCTGAAGGTCGCCGGCGTCGGTCACTGCGTGCCCATGCTTGGGTGTGGGCTGATGAGCCCATACCCAACTGTCCCGGAAGTTGTCTTTGTGACAGTTGTTTGTGGGAGATGTTTTGGGACAACATACGGGACTGAAATGTTACGGGGGTGCTGAATCGGCAATGCACCAGTGCTCAAAAGTGCCTTGATGAGTACCCTAAAGCCGTCTGCAAGATGCCCCGGAGTGGATGCTCTTTAGGTCCGCTTAACGGGTACTGCGCGGCGGCGGGGTGCCGCTACGGCCAAAAACAGCCTGGTGGGACCGTCCCGACGTGGGTGTCCCAGTTCCAAGGAAGTGGGACAGGGATGACGTGGACAAGATCCAGCGTTCTTCCGTCGACCAGTGGACTGCTTGTAAGCAGGAAGTATGTGTTGGTCCGCGGATAGGTTGGAGCAACATCAACCTGCGACAAAGTGAGTTTTCATGGCAGTAGCCCGTCGGCACCATACAGTGCCGCACTTTTACCTCAAAGGCTTTGCTACGGAAGCCAACCAAATCGGCGTCGTGCAGTTGCCTGGAGTACGCCGGTTCGTCCAAGCCACCAGTGACGCCACGATTCAAAAGGATTTCTACGCCATCCCTGGGCATGCCGACGGGCCAGACGCGTTCGAAAAGGGCTTGTCTGAACTGGAAGGCGACGCAGCCGCGATTTTCAGGAAGATAACAAACGACGGTATCTGGCCCCTTAAGCCAGCCGATAGGGAAGTCTTGGCAACGTTCCTGACCGTCCAATTTCTGCGTGGGCCAGATCAGCGCCGCCACATGGAACAGACAATCTCATAGCTGACTCGGCAGGAGATCGGAGCGGGTGGGAAAGTAGGAGTCAAAGCTTGGGCGGAGAGGGAACACGGAGTGTCCGTGTCCACGGACGAAGCGGAGCGAATTTGGAATGAGGCGACTCAGCCTGGAGGGCCGCCAATAAAGCTGGCCCCTGTTGGTCATATTCGTCAAATGCTGGAGCTGACCCCAGAACTAGTGAAGTACTTCGTTTCGCGGCCTTGGCAGATTTATCATTTCTCCCGCCGGAGCCTGTTGACGTGTGATGCTCCCGTTAGCCTGATCCCGAACCCGCAGCTGGACGGTGACGAAGGAACAGGACTTTTGAACGCCTGGGCTATTGTCGTGCCGCTTTCCCGACGGACGGGCCTTCTGTTGGGGAACCCTGAGGCCTTCTTCGGGAAGATCAGTGGAGCTGAAGTGGCGACTGGCCGCTTTGATCACCGGGGCGAGCCGTCAACCGCAGTAGCCCAAATGTTTAACGATGCAACGATTGAGAATGCTCGGCAGTGGGTCTACCACCATCCGGATGATAAAGCGGTGGTGCCAGAGAAGTTGCCAGAACCACGGACCGTGGAGATACAAACGAGTTCGCCTGAGGTGTTTTCAGGGGAGCCCTTCTTCGGAGGCGAAACCCCGCGTCAGGGAGGGAACGCCACTCCCCAGACTCCGTAAGCCAGTACTTATAGGTGTCGCCGATTTATCCGAGCATTCCGCTGTATTCGTGGCGCCAGACCTCGTAGCCTTCCACTCGGTGGAACATCTTCCGTGTCTCGACGCCCTCTCTGGCAAGCCACAGCACTTGGTCGTCTCTGGTGACAGCCTCGACGTATCCCTCGCAGATAAGTTGTCCGTTTTGCCGGATCTGGACGAGTACACCGATGGTTGGAGCCCAACGTTGACGTTGGCGTATCGGCATTGTTGTTCTCCTTGGGAACGTTGGGAGGGTGTTGCGGCGGAGCGATTGGCGTTGCGATATGCGGTGGCCCTTGTTGCCACCATTGCCGCTCCGCCGCGGTCGGGGTGGGCGGGTAGCCCGCCTCTGGTCTTTGGCGTGGGCTACTTGTTGTTCCGGCCCAAGAAACGGGGTGACGCGCTTAGGGAACTCCACCCGATTCGGTGACCGGCAGTGTGCCATCGGTGGCCGTTGATGTGTCTGTGGGCCCTGCCCGAAAGGTTGCGCTGTGCTATCTGCCGATGCCTGTCACACCGACCATGATGGGAACGATGATGATGATGAGGAGTGCGCCGAGAATATCAAATGTGAATCCTGTGCGGACCATGCGGGTGATGGGAACTGCGCCTGAACCGTAGACAATGGCGTTTTGCGGTGTCGAGACCGGCAGCATGAACCCGAATGAAGCGGCGAACGTTGCTGCTAGGGCCGGAACAAGTGGGTCTACTCCCATGGCGACACACAAGGGGATGACAATCGGTACCACGACGGCGGCGGATGCGGTGTTGCTGGTTGTCTCAGAGATGAGGATCGCCAAGATCGCCGCGAATGCGGTGATCGCTACGATGTTGGTGACGCCGAGGTTGTTAGCTGCAGCGTTCCCGATTGTTTCAGCGAGGCCGGTGGCGGAGAGCAGTGCGCCGAAGATGATGCCCGTACCGAAGAGGATGATCGTTCCCCAGTCGATCCTTGCGGCGTCGGACCAGGTCATCGTCGCCCGGCGCTCCTTCCAATTGGTCGGAAGGATAAACAGCAGGGAAGCTCCGATCACGGCAACGATGCCTTCGTCCAGGCGGTCGTCAAGGAACTTGTAGAGATCGGAATCCGGACCGGTGATGAGGCTTGCAATTGCCGGAAGCAGCCACAGCGTGACGGTCAGGCCGAAAGCGATGAGGGTGTTGATCTCAGCCCGGGACATCTTTCCCTGCTGTGCCTTCTGTTCGCGGATGAACTTGTCCACACCGTCTATGCGGCGGATCTCCGGCTTGTTCAAAAGAAACATGATGAGCGCCAGCACAACGAACATGGCTGCGCAGACGGGGGCCACAGTGGCAGTCCATTGAACAAAGGAAATCTTGGTGCCGGTCGCTTCCTCGATGAGGCCGCGGCCGATCAGGTTCGGTGGCGCGCCAACCGGTGTCAGGAGTCCGCCTACGCTGGCACCGTATGCGAGCATCAGCATCAGTGCTGCGCCGACACGCAGACGCAAGGGGTCGAAGTCGGCTTTGACTACGCCGCGGTCCTGCATAAGTTTTGCGATCACGGCCAGGATGCCCAGGGCGGTGGGCATCAGCATGGCCACTGTGGCGGTGTTTGAGACGAATGCAGACAGGACGCATGTGATCAGGCCGAATGCGATGATCACCCGGTAAGTGGATTTTGCGACACCAGGAATGGACAAAACAGCGAAAGCCAGTCGTTGGGCGATGCCGTGTTTGAGCATGGCTGCGGCAAGGATGAAGGCGCCGATGAAGGTGAAAATGGTTGTTGAACCAAAGGGCCTCAACACCTCATTGGCCGGGGCCACACCGAGCAGGACGACAGCGGCTACACCAATCAGCCCGCCGACAGGGATGGGTACGGGTTCGCAAATCCACAGGATAATGACACCCAGCAAGACTGCTGCGAGCAATTGTTGGGTGTGTTCCATTCCGGTGGGGAGAAGCGCGAAAACGATGGATACTGCCGGCGCGAGAAAGAAGCCCAGTGTTTGTCGTACCCGTTCGAATTTTTCTTCCCGGGGGGAGAGCTTCTGTTCACTGAGACTTCTGAACGTCTTACCGCCCAGCAGGGCGGCACGAACATCGGTCTTTTGGGGTGAGGAGGCATCGGGTGATGATGAGGATGCTGTTAACTTATTGGACATCGTCGTCCTTTCGTCATGTGGGTTGAACCCACTGTGCTCCCGTGACAGGGATCACGTCCAAGACGGAATTCCTACTTGCCTGATAGGAAAAACCAATCTCAGCAAGCATGGTTCTACTTCGGTCGACCGGAATCCTGAAGCAACGTACGTCCTCAGAAGGGTACGCCGCTGGCAGGAGGAGCTAGTGTCGGGAAAGCTAGCAACGGCCAGTTGAGACCTGAATCAGGGGATCGGAACGGCCGCAATTGAGCCCTCTCGGAGTCCGGTGGGAAACGTGACTAGACCTCAGAGTCCAAGAATGTCGTGTAACCCTCCGGCCGGTGGAACAGCCGGCGCCCGGCGCCGCTGTCCTGGATCAGCCACAGGTAGTGGCCATCAACAGAAACTTGGTCAACTCGCCCGGCGATCCGGGGGTTGCGCCTATCTGATGTCAGCAGGACAACAGAATTGCCGGGAGTCAGTTGGAGCCAGCTGTGTACCTCGATACGAAGGCAGCTGGAAGGGGTCGTGTGACCAGTGCGGGAATAGGAATTCGAGATGTACATGTAACGGCCTTCGCTAGAGATCAAGATTGGTTCAATCCTGGATCCGTTTCTGAATGTGAATGGCAGGCCATGTGAACCGGGGGCAATGGCAGCGGGACGCCGGCAGGGCTGGCTGCTTCCGGGAGCTCAGGCATCCTCATCCATTACAGTCGCTGGCACGGAAGTACGTCCAAGACCTAAAAGCAATTCGTTTGATAGGCATAGGCTATTTAGAGCTTGGTCTATGCTCATGTTCTTTGAAGGGCGGTAATTGCCGCTGAAACCGAGTTCGAACCAGTGAGGATGCTGCGTGGACACACGAAAATTGAAGTATTTTCTGGCCGTAGTTGATCATGACGGATTCAATCGGGCGGCAGAGCACTTGCTTATAGCTCAGCCGTCTTTGTCACAGACCATCGCGAGTCTGGAGAAGGACCTCGGGGTGCCGCTTTTCCATCGCATCGGCCGCCGCGCCGTCCTGAGCGAAGCGGGGAAGGAGCTCGTCGGGCCGGCCAGGCTGGTGATGCGTGATCTTGATGCAGCGCAATCCACGGTTCAGGCACTTCGCGGGATACGCAGCGGGCGTCTGGACATCATTACGATGCCCTCTCCGGGCATCGAGCCGCTGACGTCCATGATTGCCGACTTCACCCGGTTACACCCTTCCGTGAGACTAAATGTCAGCGCAGCCTTCACTCCTGAAGAAGTGATCGACTCTGTGCGGTCAGGTAGTACGGAGATCGGACTGGCGGGTTCCCGCGCACCTGTCCGCGTACCAGGGGTCCAGGTCCTTGAGCTGGAGCGTCAGCCCCTGATCCTCATCGTCAACCCCCAGGCCGACACCTTCCGCCCTGGAACGTCGATACAACGCGAAGACCTTGGCGGCCACCGCCTGATCGCCAGCCAGCGCGGATCTCTGATGCGCTGGCTGGTCGATGACGCACTGGCCCACGGGGTCAATACCGAAATTGTCGCCGAGGTCGCTCACCGCACGTCGATCCTTCCGCTTGTGCTCGCAGGAGTGGGCCATGCGGTCATGCCATCATCTTGGGCTACGACCGCCCACAAGGCGGGGCTGCGGACGCTACTGATTGAACCGGTGTCCCATCTGGACGTGGCGATACTGAGCCGGAAAGAAGATCTGACGCCGGCCGCCCAGGCCTTCTTGAAAGTCGCGGAACTGCACGCAGCTGCGGGTCATCCCTAACCGCCACCCGAAGGATCAATAGGCTATTCCTATCTGCCGCATTGGATCTTGGTCTTGGACGCCCTCCCGTGTCATGACCTCTACTTGAAGAGGAAGGGCAGTGTGACCCCGCTAACAGGCTCACTGCTTACATACTCAACGAGGAGGCTGGCACATGAGCGCCACCCAGAATTTCCGCATCGCATCCATCCCCGCTGACGGCGTGGGCAAGGAAGTCGTCTCCGCAGGACAGCGCGTCCTGGACGCTCTGGCAGCGAACTCCAACGGCAAGTTCGCGTTCGACTGGACCGAGTTCCCCTGGGGCTGCGGCTACTACGCAGAAACCGGCAAGATGATGGCCGACGATGGCCTGGAGACGCTGAAGGACTTCGACGCGATCTACTTCGGCGCCGTCGGCTGGGAGAACGTCCCGGACCACATCAGCCTCTGGGGCCTGCGCCTGAACATCACCCAGAACTTCGACCAGTGGGCCAACATCCGCCCCGTGAAGTTCCTCCCCGGCGTCCAGTCCCCGCTGCGCAAGGCCGACAACACCGAGCTCGACTGGGTCGTTGTCCGCGAGAACAGCGAAGGCGAGTACGCCGGCCTTGGCGGACGGAACCTGAGCGGCCGCGGACCCGGCAACGAGGTGGCCCTGCAGACCGCACTGTTCACCGAAAAGGGCTGCGAGCGGATCATGCGCTTCGCCTTCGACCTCGCCCGCACCCGCACCGTCAAGAAGGTTTCCTCGGTCACCAAGTCCAACGCCCAGCAGTACGGCATGGTCCTCTGGGACGAAGTCTTCAACCGCGTCGCCCTGGACTACCCGGATGTGCAGACCGAAAGCGTCCTCGTGGACGCCATGAGCGCAAAGTTCATCCTCAAGCCCGAGGACCTGTCCGTCGTCGTGGCGTCCAACCTGAACGCCGACATCCTCTCGGACCTGGGCTCTGCCTTGGCCGGCAGCCTCGGCCTGGCCGCAAGCGCCAACCTGAACCCGGAGCGCCGCTTCCCGTCCATGTTTGAACCGGTCCACGGATCGGCCCCGGACATCGCCGGACAGGGCATCAGCAACCCCATCGGGGCCATCGCCTCCGCCGCCCTGATGCTGGACCACTTCGGCCTCCACGAGGAAGCACGCAAGGTTGAAGCCGCCATCGAAGCTGCCACGGGCGCAGGCCACCTGACCCGCGACGTCGGCGGGAACGCCAACACCGACGACGTCACCGAGGCGATCATCAAGGCCCTGACCAACACCCTGGCCGCCGTCTAGCCAGAAAACCTGCCGGGATGATCCCGGCGGTCAGTACGTAACCCGGAGTGGACGGCGGCAGAACAGCGCCGCTGTCCACTCCGTCATGCCCATCTTCATCGAGCACCCTCCAGCTACATTCCACAACGAGGTAGGAATCATGGACCACATCACTACCGCCGGTACAGCTTCGGCGGCCCGCAAAACACCCTTGTACCGCCAACTGTATTTCTGGGTACTGACCGCCATCGTCGTCGGAATTCTCGTCGGCTGGCTCGCTCCCAGTGTCGGCATCGCCATGGAACCCATCGGGACCACCTTCGTTGATGCGATGAAGATGCTCATCGGCCCCATCGTTTTTTTGACCATCGTGGGCGGCATCGCCAGCGTCGCGGACCTCAAGAAGGTGGGCATGACGGGCCTGAAAGCCCTCACCTACTTCCAGGTCGGCACCATCCTGGCCATGATCTTCGGCCTGGTGGCCATCAACATCTTCCGGTTGGGCGATGGGGTCAACGCAGATGCTGGCAGCATCGAGACCTCCGAGTCCGCCGCGAAGCTGATCGACGCCGGCGCGAACCAGGAATGGTGGCAGTTCCTCACCCACATCATTCCGGAAAGCATGGTCTCCCCCTTCGTTGAGGGCAATATCCTGCAGATCATCTTCATCGCCGTCATCTTCGGCATCGCCCTGAACGCCATGGGCAAGGTCGGCGCCCCCGTCCTGGACGGTGTGCAGCGCCTCACCGGGGTCATGTTCAAGATCCTCAGCTTCATCATGAAGGCCGCCCCCATCGGCGCCTTCGGCGCCATGGCCTACGCCGTCGGCAAGTTCGGCGTCTCCTCCCTGACCAGCATGGGCGGACTGATCGCCCTGTTCTACATCACTTCCATCCTCTTCGTGGTGATCGTGCTCGGCTCCATCATGCTGTTCCTGAAGCTGAACATCTTCACGATGATCCGGCACCTCAAAGAGGAATACATGCTCATCCTGGGCACCTCCACCGCTGAACCGGCCCTGCCGGGCCTAATGCGCAAGCTCGAACACGCCGGCGTCAAGAAGGAAACCGTAGGCCTTGTTGTTCCCACCGGTTACAGCTTCAACCTCGACGGCGCAGCCATCTACCTCTCCCTCGCCGCCCTCTACATCGCCCAGGCCACCAACACTGACCTGACCATCGGTGAACAGCTGGGCCTCCTCGCCGTCATGCTCCTGACTTCCAAGGGCGCAGCGGGTGTTGCAGGTGGCGGGTTCATCGCACTCACCGCCACCCTGACCACCCTGGGCACCATCCCCGCGGCAGGCATCATGCTCATCTTCGGCATCGACAAGTTCATGTCCGAATGCCGCGCCCTGGTCAACTTCACCGGCAACGCCGTCGCCACCCTCTTCATCGCCTGGTGGGACCGCACCCTGGATGCCGACCGCGCCCGCCGCGTCTTCCGGGGCGAAACCGTCGAACCAATGCCGTCCGAGGACCCCATCCACCTTGACGAGGCTACCGATATCGACGAGGACCTGGCCGAATACGGCCACCACGCCCCCAAGCACCCGACGGTAGAGAATCCGGCATCCAAGCACGCCGCCGACCCGGAAGCCGCCCCTGCTGACCGACGCCCCATCTACTCGGAAACCGTCTGACATGCCCAACATCACCGCCCCAAAGACCGTCCGCACCCTTATTGCGCCCGACAAGTTCAAAGGCAGCCTCACCGCGGCCCAAGTCGCCGACGCGCTGGCCAGCGGGCTCCGCTCCTCCACAGGTTCCGCGGCCGGTGGGACGGTGCACTGCGAACTCCTTCCACTCGCAGACGGAGGTGACGGCAGTGTCGATGCAGCCGTCGCCTCCGGGTTCAGTCGCCATGCCTGCACCGTCACCGGCCCCACCGGCCAACCGGTACCGGCCAGCATTGCATTTGACGGCACCACCGCGGTAGTGGAGGTCGCCAACACTTGCGGTCTCGCTCTGCTGCCAGATGGCCGGCTCGAAGCGCTGGACGCATCCAGCCGGGGATTCGGTGAAGCCATCCTGTTCGCCCTTAGCCTGACCCCTTCCCGGATCGTGCTTGCCCTGGGCGGCAGCTCCAGCACCGACGGCGGCATGGGCATGCTCACTGCCTTGGGATACAGCTTCTTGGACGCCGCCGGAAACGCCCTGCACGGCAGTGGACGTGACCTCCGCCGGATTGCGTCCATAACGGGCCAAGGTGTACCCGAACTTGCCGTGACCGAACTGGTCCTTGCAAGCGATGTCCACAACCCGCTTCTCGGGCCCGATGGTGCTCCGGCGGTCTTCGGACCCCAAAAAGGTGCCTCCCCTGCCGATGTGGCCGCCCTCGATGCCGGCTTGGCCACCTTGACAGCCAAACTTGCCGAGGCCGGGTTTGACGGTGCAGCTTCCCTTGCCGGGCATCCCGGCGCCGGAAGCGCCGGAGGCATCGGCTATGCCTGCCTCCTACTCGGGGCACGCCAGGTCTCCGGCGCTGACTACTTCCTGGACCTGTTGGACTTCAACAGCCGCAAGGACAGCTGCGACGTGGTCATTACGGGAGAAGGCAGCATCGACGAACAGACCTTGGCTGGCAAACTGCCCGCAGCAGTCGCTCGACGCTCCGGAGCCCGACCCATCATCGCCGTTGCAGGTCGCTCCCTCCTCCCCAAGGAGCGGTGGTCCGAGATGGCACTCACTCACGTCTACACGCTTACCGAGTACACCTCTCAGGACTCTTCCAAGGACCCTGAACTTTCCGCCGCGCTGCTCAGGAAGATCGGCCAAGACATCGCAGCGAGCCTCCTTTAACTGCTGGTAATTGCAGGCCAGCGGGGTCACCATTCAGAGTCGGGAAATGCCGTTCGCGCTCACATCTAGTCGTACATGCTCCTGACTCGGGGAATTTCAGATGTCCCCACTGCTGTGCAGTGCCGACAGAACCTCAAGCCATCAAGAGAATGTAAGGAATCACATGAGACGCGCGAAGATTGTGGCGACGTTCGGCCCGGCTATCTCCAGCTATGACAACACTCTCGCGGTGCTGGAGGCCGGCGTTGACGTTGCTCGCATGAACATGAGCCACGGCGACTACTCCGTGCATGACGACACCTACGAAAACGTCCGCAAGGCTGCGGCGCAGCTGGGCAAGCCTGTTGCGATCATGGCTGACCTGCAGGGACCCAAGATCCGTCTTGGCCGTTTTGTTGACGGACCCCACGAGCTGGCCGTCGGTGACACCTTCACCATCACCACCGAAGACGTCCCCGGCACCAAGGACATCTGCTCCACCACGCTTAAGAGCCTCACTGAGGACGTCAACGTGGGCGATGCCCTGTTGATCGACGACGGCAAGGTGGCCA
>NZ_JABMCX010000134.1 GCF_013179505.1 Paenarthrobacter sp. CM16
CAGTAACCCCGGACAACCACCCCTCCCCCACCCTCTGCACATGCCCAACCCGTATGCCGGCAACATCGGTGATCGAATCCATGGCTCCATTCTCCCCCTGCCCGCCCCGGCTGGCCTCGCCAGCCTGGGACGGTGCGGCTTTAAGTGGGAGCCGGGCCTCAAATACGAACAAGCGAGTAACCCCGAGTAAACGGCTTGGGAAGTGTAAGACAACTATGGCTACGCACCACCAATTCGGCTCAAACAGCCGCTTCGCATGTGGTGAGCTAGGCCTGTCTTCGCCGCCCCGATCCGGGAGCCGGCGCCCCACGTTCGCCCGAAAACGTTAGTGACCCATGACTACCCGACAGATTCACAGCAGCACTGCGCCTGCCGGAAGGCGGGACCCTGAGCCCGCCCGGCCCGTTGAAGCAGCCCGGCACCGTCCGGTGAGGCGGCGTTGGTCAGGCCGAAGCCGCAAGGATTTCCTGGTTTTCCTTGCCATGGCTTTGCCCAACCTGGTGCTTATCGGCACCTTTACGTATTGGCCCCTGATCAACAACATCTACTACTCCACTTTGGACTGGACGCTCGGTTCGGCATCGACCACGGTGGTGGGGCTGCAAAACTACGTCACCTTTTTCACCAGCGAGGATGCGTCCAAGGTCCTGGGGACCACGGCGATTTTTACGCTGGTGACCGTGGGCGGCTCCATGGTGCTCGGCTTGCTGGTAGCCCTTGCCCTGAACTCCAAGGTCCGTGGTACCACGTTCGCCCGGTCCGCTGTCTTCGCGCCCTACGTGCTCTCCGGGGTGGGTGTCGGCCTGGTGTGGCTGTTCATCTTTGATCCCGGATACGGCGTCCTGGCGTGGGTTCTCCGAGGACTGGGACAACAGAGCCCGCAATGGATCAACGATCCCCAGCTCTCCTTGGTGATGGTCATCATTGTGTACGTCTGGAAGAACCTGGGCTACTGCGCCGTCGTGTATCTCGCCGGGCTGCAGTCCCTTCCACGTGACGTGATGGAAGCTGCAGCACTTGATGGGGCGAACAGCGTGCGGCGGTTCTTCGATATTTCCATGCCGCTGCTTTCTCCCACCACCTTCTTCCTGCTGATCACCACCATGCTCAGCTCCTTGCAGGCGTTCGACCTCATCCGCATCATGACTCCCTTGGGCAATGGCACCAGCACGTTGATCTACGAGGCGTACCTGCAGGCGTTCGGCGCCTATAACCGGGCCGGATATTCGGCCGCAATCTCGGTGATTCTCTTCGCCATCCTGCTGATCATTACGGTCCTCCAACTGCGGTTCGTTGAGCGAAAGGTCCACTACTCATGAGCGCACCGTCACCAACCGCCGTCGTGCTTTCCCAACAGGAGGCGCAGCAGGAGAACCAGCAGCAGTCACCCCGGCAGGATCGGCCGCGTCCTTTCTCCAGCACCAACCTGCTCCAGACCGTGGCAACCGGCTATGTCCCGTTGATCATTGCCACACTGGTGGTGTTCCTGCCGCTGCTGTGGATGCTGTTGAGCTCTTTCAAGCAGCCGGGCGAGATCGTCACCACGGATCTGAAGGTCCTGCCGGAGTCCTTGAACCTGGAAAACTACGCCACTGCGATGACCACCGTCCCGTTTGCGCAGTTCTTCGCGAACAGCCTGATCGTCACAGTGGTGGGGGCGTCCATCAAGGTCGTTCTGGCCATCCTGACCGCCTATGCCCTGGTGTTCGTGCGCTTCCCGTTCAAGCACGTGATCTTCGTGTTGATCCTGGTGGCGCTCATGGTCCCGGCCCAAGTGTCGATCCTGCCCAACTACATCCTGATTGCAGGGATGGGCGGCAAAAACACGCTCTGGGGCATCATCCTTCCCGGCCTCGGCACGGCCTTTGGCACCTTCCTGCTGCGCCAACACTTCCTGACGCTGCCGCCGTCGATCCTGGAAGCCGCGGAAATTGACGGCGCCGGCCACTGGCGGAGGCTCTGGCAGATCATTGTCCCGGTGTCTGTGCCGTCCATTGCCACTGTGGCATTGGTGACCGTGGTCAGCGAATGGAATGACTACATCTGGCCGCTCATCATCACCGACCGCCCCGAAACCATGACGCTGCCTGTGGGCCTGACGTTGCTGCAGAACTCTGAAGGTAACGGGGCAGGCTGGGGAATCCTCATGGCCGGAGCCGTACTGGTGATCGTCCCCATCCTGCTGGTGTTCGCAGCACTCCAGCGCTACATCGTGGCCGGACTGACCCAAGGCAGCGTCACCGGCTGATTTTCCCCCTCCGCACCATCGCATCGAAATACCCCTAGTGAAGTTATTGAGAGGAAGCACCATGCGTACCAACCTTGACCGCCGACATTTCCTGGGACTGGCCGGACTCGGCGCCGGAGCAGCAGCACTTGCCGCCTGCGGTGGGCCTTCGACGGCGGGCCCGGCAGGCGTCGTCGACACCGCTGGGATCGATTTCAGTGGCGTGAAGCCGGCCGCCTCCATCGATTTCTGGACTAACCACCCGGGCAAGTCTCAGGACGTGGAAAAGGCGATCATTGAGAAGTTCCACGCCAAGTTCCCGGAAATCAAAGTAAACCTGGTCACGGCCGGTGCCAACTACGAGGAGATTGCACAGAAGTTTCAGACGTCGCAGGCAGCCAAGACCGGACTTCCGGCACTGGTGGTCCTCTCCGATGTCTGGTGGTTCCGGTACTTCTCCAACGGCAGCATCATCCCCATCGACGGCCTCGTGAAACAGCTGGACATCAAGATTGACGACTTCCAGAAGTCGCTGGTGGACGATTACAAGTACGACGACAAGCAGTGGGCCCTCCCCTACGGCCGGTCCACCCCGTTGTTCTACTACAACAAGGACCACTTCAAGGCTGCGGGCCTGCCTGACCGTGCACCGGCCACCTGGCAGGAATTCGCAGAGTGGGCCCCGAAGCTCAAGGCCACGTCCGGCGCACAGTACGCCTACATCTACCCCGCGCTTGCCGGGTACGCGGGCTGGACCCTGCAGAACAACCTGTGGGGTTGGGGTGGCAGTTGGTCCAAGGATTGGGACATCACGTGCGATTCGAAGGAATCAGTCGCCGCGCTGCAGTGGGCCCAGGATTCCATCTACAAGGACGCCTGGGCCGGTGTGTCCTCCAAGGAAGCCGCGGACGACTTCGCCGCCGGCATCACCTCATCCACCATTTCCTCCACCGGTTCCCTGCTGGGTGTGCTGAAGGCGGCAAAGTTCAATGTGGGCGTCGGGTTCCTTCCGGGTGGGCCTGAGGTACCCAGTGGAGTGTGCCCCACCGGTGGTGCCGGTCTGGGCATCCCCAGCGGAATCACCAAGGAGGAACAGCTCGCTGCAGCCACGTTCCTGAAGTTCATGACCGAGCCCGAAAACACGGCAGCCTTCTCCGCCGCCACCGGTTATATGCCTACGCGTCTCTCAGCGGACATGTCCGCTGTCCTCGCCGCAACACCGCAGATCAAGACGGCCATGGACCAGCTCGCCGTGACCAAGGTCCAGGACAACGCACGCGTGTTCCTGCCGGGCGCGGACCAGGAGATGGCCAAGGCTGCAGCCAAGATCCTGACGCAGCAGGGCGACGTCCAGGCAACCATGACGGATCTGAAGAATTCACTCGAGGGCATTTACACCAAGGACGTACAGCCCAAGCTGAAGGGCTGACTCCTCCTCCGGGCATGAAAAGAGCCGGGCTGCTGCTGCAGCCCGGCTCTTTTGCTTCAGAAGCGCACTTATTTCCCGGTGTTCTTGTCCGGGTACTAGGGGATCGGTACAGGCACGACGCCGAGCGGCGCCAACTGCGCGGCGCCTCCATCCGGTGCGGACAGGACCCAGATGCCCTTTTCGTGGACGGCCACGGAGTGCTCCCACTGGCAGGAACGCTTGCCGTCCGTGGTGACTACGGTCCAGTCGTCGTCGAGGGTAGCCGTTTCGATGCCGCCGCGCACCAGCATGGGTTCAATGGCGAGGCACAGTCCGGGACGGATCTTCGGTCCGCGGTGGCTGGTCCGGTAGTTGAGCACGTCCGGTGCCATGTGCATTTCCGAACCAATGCCGTGTCCAACGTAGTCTTCGAGGATGCCCAGGGGCTTGCCGTGGACGGAAGAGACGTAGTCATCGATCGCGTTGCCGATGTCTCCGACGAACTTTCCGTTGGCAAGAGCGGCGATGCCGCGCCACATGGCAGCTTCAGTGACGTCGGAGAGCCGCTGGTCTTCGGGATCGGCAGTGCCGACGATGACCGTCCTGGCAGAGTCTGAATGCCAGCCGTCCACAATGCAGCCGCCGTCGATGGAGATGATGTCACCGTCGTTGAGGACCTTGGTTCCGGGGATCCCGTGAACCACTTCCTCGTTGACGGAGGTGCAGATGGTTGCGGGGAAGCCGTGATACCCGAGGAAGTTGGACTTGGCTCCTGCGTCGTTGAGGACCGCGGCAAATACCTCGTCCAGGTCCTTGGTGGTGACGCCCGGCTTGGCCGCCGCAACTGCAGCGTCAAGTGCACGGCTCAGGACAAGCCCGGCCTCCTGCATTTTGCGCATCTGCTCGTTGGTCTTGTATTCAATGCGGGGCTGACCGAACGCCATGTTCTCCTCTGGAAGTGTTGCTGATGGAGCCGATCAGGCTCCGTGCTTGAACCATTTTCCCGCATCGGAGACTGTGGTCGAAATTGGCTCGATTCCCAGCTCGTACCGGAGGCGTTCCAGAGCGTAGGTTCGCTCACGCCCCAGCTGGCTGACCGCGTAGCGTGTGAGTCGCGGATTCCGGCCGTTCGCCCGGGAAACAGCCTCCGATATGCCGGCCAAGGCCATAGCCGCAGGCTCCGGAAGGTACTTGATATTGATGCTCTCCAAGCCAGAGGCATCAAGAACCTGCCGCAGCACTCCGCCGAGTTCAACAGGCTCCGCATCGCCCACATTGACCGCGCCCCGGATATCCGAACGACAGGAGGCCAGCACGGCTCGCGTCAGATTGTCCACGTGCGTCAGTTGGTGTTTGACCCGGGCATGACCGACGCTCAACAGGTGGCCCCATTGGATGTTGCTGATCAGGCGCGGCAACAGCGTCCGGTCACCTGGCCCATAGACGCCATGCGGCCGAAGTGCCACGGCATTGCCGTGACGGCGGGCTTCGACGTCGGCGAGCGCCTTGCTGTGGGCGTAGGCATTCAGGTGCCGCATGGCTACCTCGTCCTCAGCCCGGTTGATGCAGGCTTCCCACCACGGGTAGACGCTCGAACTGGAGATGTGGACCAGGCGGGTTCCGGCGAAGGCTTCGGCAACGGCCCGGGTGCCAAGAACGTTGGCCCGGTGGAAGAGGGAGGGGGCACCCCAATCGGCGACGTGTGCAGCAGCGTGCACCACCGCGTCAACGCGGGGAAGCTGAGCCGGCGGCAGGCCCGTCAGGTCCCAGTAGCTCAGGCCGGGGCTACGCTGCCTCGCGAAGCGGACTACATCCCAGCCCAGTGCCTCCGCTGCGCTGGCCACGGCTCCCCCAATGAATCCCGTGGCTCCGGTGACTGCGATCCTCACCGCGCTGCCATTCCCTGGGACCGTGACCCGAACTCCTGACGCAACGCTGCCCGGTCAGGTTTCCTGTGCCGGCCACCGGCCGGGATGGACTCCAGGACTTCAATGTGGTCCGGAAGGGCAGATTCGTCGATGAGCTTGGGGAGTTCACGGGCAATCCGTGACTTCACTGATGCGGCACTCTCGCCGACCGAAACCACTATGGCCAGCCATACGGCTTCGTCTCCGAGCTCATCCCTGACACCTACCATCACTGCTTGCTGTACTCCGTGGATCCCGGCTATGACCGGTTCGTAGAGCGCCGGGTAAATGTTGGTCTTGCCACGGATGATCATGTCCTTCTTCCGTCCGATCATCACCAACCGCGGCGCCCCGCCGCTGCCATGGTCCAGCCGAACCAGATCACCCGTGGCGTGCTCCGCCATCGGGTCTTCGCCCAGATATCCCCTGCACACGTTGGGGCCGTGAACAAACAGTTCGTGGTCTTCACCCACCCGGATCCCGACGGCGGGCAGCGGCTCCCCCAGGAAGTCACCTTCACCGCTTCCGTCTGGGGCCTTTATTTCAGCCTCCGCTCCCGAAGCGAAGGCCAGTTTCTCGTGTCCATCGGCAATCGAGACGGGCAGGGCTTCTGTCATGCCGTAGATCAGTTTGAAGTCGATGCCCGGGAGCAGGCGGGTGGCCCGTTTCAAAAATGGTGCCAGTATTGGTGCGGCACCAAGCATGACGGTCCTCAGCGAAGAAGGCAGCCTGACTGTACCGGCCTCGATCGAGTCCAGGATGGGTGCCAACTGGGACGGCACCAGAAAAAGGTGGGTGGCGCCGTCGTACGCTGTCTTTTTGCCGGCCACGGGTCCGAGCTCGCCGGCAAGCCGAAGAGGATCGATGTGGGCGGAAAACCCGTATGCGGGCATGGTCCAGTGTGCACCCGCAATGAGCGCGGGCAGGCCCATCATCAGTTGCTCTGAGTGGACCCTGTCGCCCTCCCTGAAGGTGCAGCGCGTAGTGAGCTGCTCGAAGCCCGCGGCCAGGGATCCCCGGGTGTGGACCACTCCTTTGGGAGCACCCGTGGTCCCCGAGGTGAAGATGATCACGGCTTCCTGCGAGGAAGCGCCCTCCCAATCGCTGGCATTGTTGGCATTCCCGGACTTGGTTACCAGTGTTCTGACCGGTGACGCGCCCCTCGGTACACCGGGCAGCCACGGTCCGGAGTAATAGTGGTGGACGTCCATGGCGCCGTAATCAGGGAGGAGGAGCCCCTTGTTCCTCGCGATGGGACGAAGCGGACTTTTGGTGCTCAGCGCATACAGAAGCGACTCAGAAGCGGCCCATCGCGGTGATGCGAGAGCCGCGCGATCCTGAAAGAGGGAAGGCCCGATCCCCGGGTCAATGAACACCACTGAGCCGCCCGCCCGCACAGCGCCAAGGGCGAGGATGAACGCTGCAGGGCTGGGCCGCACGGAGAACAACATCCGTTCGCCCAAGCCGAACCCGTCTCGATGGAGGCTGCGCGCAGTAGCCTCGATCCCGTCCACGAGTTCACGGTAGGAAATGGTCTGGCCGGGCTTCACAGAGTCCACGCCGCGCCGCTTGATGCGGCGGACCTTGCCAGGGGCTGTGATGGCGGGATGCTTCGGGTACCGTTCCGCTGCTGCATACACGGCGGCGATCAGATCGGCAGTGCCTACGGATTCCATGGTCTCCTCAGGCATTGGCAAGTTCCAAGGTTTTGTACCCCGGGATGAGAACACCCGTACTGACGCGGCGACGCGCGATGGTCCAGGGGTGTTGAAGATACCGGTCCAGCAGTATTTCCAGGGTCTTATTGATCTCAGCCATGGCCAACGGCATGCCGATACAGAAGTGCGCTCCCGCGCCGAACCACAGTTGGCGCGCCTGCGCAGGAATAGCGTGGTCAGGATCAAAGCTGCCCAGGCTCTTGGTCGCATGGACGGTGGAAAGCAACACGCGGTCGCCCGGGTGCACCTTGGTTTCCCCAATGAATCCCGGAGCCACCGCATCCCTGAGCATCATGGGCGATGGCACCGTGAATCGCAGGGCCTCGTTTATGACGGCTGGAACAGTAGAACGATGGCTGGCCAGTTCCCCAATCCGTCCGCTGTCGCTAAGAAGCGCCACCAATCGCGGAAGGAAAGAGACCAGGGTTTCGGTACCCACCATGACGAACGCACTGATGATGCCCATCGCTTCGTCCTCGGTCATTCCTAGTTCACGGAGCCTGCCGGGAAACGTCCCCGGGTCACTCTCCCGATAAGCCACCCTTGCCGGTCCCGCAAGGATGCCGACGGCGGAGCGACCCTTGGCGATTTGGCGCACCGTCAGGGTAGGGCGCCCCAGGCGGACGAGGGAGGAAATGGAAGATCCCAGATTGAAGAGTTCCTTGTTGGGAAGCCTGCCCGGTGCATTCTCAGGCACTCCCAGCAGCCGGGAGATCACTCCCCCGGCCAGGTCCTTGACACAGTCCACTACGTCCACTGATCGTCCAGAGTCCAGTTTCCCGCTGATGCGTGCTTGAAAGGCAGCAGCCGCTGGTTCCACTATCCCGGCGACGGATCGTGGGGTGAACAGATCGCCCAGCCTTTGACGCAACTGTTTGTGCTCCTCGCCATCCATGTTCACCAAGGCTTTGGGGCCCACTACAGGAGTCCATAGAGCACCGGATCCCGAGGGCCCGTTCTTCACAAACCGCTGTTGGTCCATCAGGACCTCGCGAACCAGGCCGGCTTCGCTGACCAACACCCCCAATCCCGGCAACCTAAGCACTGGCCGGATGCTCCCCAGGCCTCGGATCATGGGATAAAGCAGCGGGTGGGCGCCCAGGTGGATGCGTCGCTCCCACCGCTCAGCGGTGGCTGCGTCCACCGTCACCGGATATCCACGTGCTCGGGACGGTACCGGTGGTCTGCGTACCAGGCCAAAGTGTTCTTCAAACCCCATGCCTTGACGCGACGGGAGGAACCGAACACCACAACATCACGCCGAAGGGCGTAGTTCCGTGTCAGCTTCCGCACTCGGTTGGACAAGGCCCTGTCCTCATGGAGGTCCTCGATGCTGGAACGTGGGAACCCACCGGAGCGGTCATACATGTCTGCGGTGATGGCCATGTTGCAGCCCGGGAGCATCTGGTAGGGACCCAAGTATCCGTCACCTTTGTTACCGGGCCGGATACGGCCAAAGAATGAGGCTACTTCCACCGCGAGCAACATCATCCGCCGTTCGCCGGCGCTGATCCCCTCATCCAGCCTTGGATTAAGCTGGCCGGCGATCAATTCCAGCCCGTCATCGAAGGCCGCCATGATCCTGGCCGTCCAGTCCGGAGCTGCGAGGCAATCAGAATCGGTGCGCGCCAACCAGACGGCGCCGTGCTCCACCCCGAAACGCATTCCGGTGTCCGCGGCCGCACCGGTACCCTTCTGCGCTTCGATCAGCAACCGGATGTCCATTCCGGGATGTTCGGCTGCGAACTCCGCCACAATGCCTCGACTGTCATCAGTGGAGCCGTTATCCACCACCACAACTGTGAAGTCCGTGAACTCCTGGGCCGCCATGGACACCAGGGTCTGGCGTACCAGCTTTTCCTCATTCAGCATAGGAACAGCGATGCACAGCGGCCTGGTGGGGCCAGTCCCCGCCAACCGCGCGCTTACGGACCCGGACTGTAGGTTCATGGCCGTCACAGCCGCACCACAGCCATGCCCAGGCTCACCCCGCCGGCCAGGCCTACCAGTGCCACAAGGTCCCCGGGTCCACACCGGCCACTGTCCATGGCGAGTTTGAGCTGGAGCGGCAGGCTGACCGATGCCAGGTTTCCAAAATCTTCCACGGAGGGGACCAGCAATTCACTCGGGACACCTGCGCGCTCAGCAAAGATCTCCCGGTATGGAGCACTGACTTGGTGGACACAGACCACGGCGAAGTCCGTCCACGACAAGTCAAGCCGTTCCAGGGTCTCGTCAAGAATCTCAGAGCCCAGATCCAGGAACGCGTCCTTCAGCTTTTCGCCGTCCATACTGAAGTAGCTGGCCTCCGGATCACGGGGAAAAGCCGAACCTCCCGCTGAGAGCGTACCCACAGACCAGTGGCTGCTCCGGGCAGTGAAGGCCATGGACAGGATCCCGGCGGCTCCTTCGGGGCCCGAGGGCTCCCGGTCTGCGGCCTCCAGCAAAACGGCCGCACCGCCGTCGCTCATGGTGTAGCCGGGAAAACTGGACGCAAAAGTCTCAAAATCCGGAACCCTCCACCGCACCGCCCGTGACGGCGACTCACCTGTTGCCACCAGCACACGGGCATAACGTCCGGTAGCGATCAAGGAGTCCGCCACTTCAACGCCGTTGAGGAAACTGTTGCAGGCATTTTTGACGTCCATCACCGGGCATGAAAGCCCCAGCTTTGCCGAAACCATGTGCCCGGTGGCCGGCTCCACCATGTCCTGGCTGGCCGAAGCGAAAATCAAGAGATCCACTTCCGGAGCCTGGAGACCGCACTCCGCCATCACCTTGGCAGCCGCGTTGGCAGCAAGGTCCGACGCTTGCTCAGTATCAGCCATGACGCTTCGGGAACGGATCCCCGTGACCCGCCCGATCAGCCCCTTCGGGACCCGGAAGCCCGGACTGCATTCACCAATACGGCGCTCGACGGCGGCCGTGTCCAACCGGGTGGGCGGCAAGTAGACTTCCAGCCCCGAAATCCGACTGTGCCCGGATAAAGCAGTGTGCATGCGGTCCCCCACTAGTCAGCCGCGAAACGAAAAGGGTGTGCCCCGCACCAATGGTACGGGACACACCCTTCGCTCCAGAGCCGGGAAATCCGGCTATGTGGAAAACAAACTAGACCGCTTTGGCCGACTCAATCGCTGTAAGGACACGGTCGGTAACTTCATCGATACCGCCAATGCCATCAACCTGCGTGAGGATGCCACGCTCGGCATACTTGGCCACAACGGCCTCGGTCTGCTCGTGGTACAGATCAAGACGGTGACGGATCACGGTCTCATTGTCGTCAGAGCGGCCGGTTTCCTTGGCACGGCCAAGGAGACGCGTCACCAGTTCTTCGTCGTCAGCAGTCAGCTGAAGCACGACGTCGAGCTCCTGCTGGCCTTCGGCGAGGATCTGGTCCAGGTAATCAACCTGGGCAGTGGTGCGCGGGTAGCCGTCCAAGAGGAAGCCGTTCTCCACATCGCTCTGGCTCAGGCGGTCACGAACCATGTCGTTCGTGACGCTGTCCGGAACGAAGTCGCCTGCGTCCATGTACTTCTTGGCTTCGATGCCCAAGGGTGTTTCGCCCTTGACGTTGGCACGGAAGATGTCGCCGGTGGAGATGGCGACTACGCCGAGGCGCTCGGAAATCCGCTCAGCCTGCGTACCCTTGCCCGAACCGGGAGGTCCAATGATCAGCATTCTCGTCATCGCAAAAGCCCTTCGTAGTGACGTTGTTGTAGCTGCGCATCAATCTGCTTGACGGTTTCCAGGCCGACACCCACCATGATCAGGATTGACGTGCCACCGAACGGGAAGTTCTGGTTGGCATTGATCAGGACGAGTGCAACCAGCGGAATCAACGCCACGAAGCCCAGGTAAAGGGCTCCCGGCAGGGTGATCCTGGAAAGCACGTACTGCAGGTAGTCCGCGGTCGGTTTACCCGCCCGGATGCCCGGAATGAACCCGCCGTACTTCTTCATGTTGTCCGACACTTCTTCAGGGTTGAAGGTGATGGCCACGTAGAAGTAGGTGAAGAACACGATCATGGCAAAGTAGAGCGCCATGTAGATGGGGTGGTCGCCACGGGTGAGGTTGTTGTTGATCCATTCAACCCATGGAGCCATCTGCTCCCCTGCAGCCGGCTGGTTGAACTGAGCAATCAGGCCAGGCAGGTACAGCATGGAGGAAGCGAAGATAACAGGCACGACGCCGGCCATGTTCACCTTGATGGGAATGTAGGTACTGGTTCCGCCCACGGTGCGGCGGCCAATCATGCGCTTGGCATATTGGACCGGAACACGTCGCTGGGACTGCTCCACGAAAACAACCAAGGCCACGGTCAGGAGGCCTACAGCCAGCACGGTGAAGAAGGTGCCGGGGCCCTTGCTCTCCCAGATGGAACCGAGGGAACCCGGGAAGCTTGCAGCAATGGAGGTGAAGATGAGCAGCGACATACCGTTGCCCACGCCCTTCTCCGTCACCAGTTCGCCCATCCACATGATCAGGCCGGTACCGGCCGTCAAAGTGATGATGATGAGGATCGTGGTCATGATGCTCTCATCAGGAATGATGGGCAGGTTGCAGCCCGGGAGCAGCTGACCGGACCGTGCCAGGGACACCAGCGTGGTGGCGTTCAGCAGTCCGAGGGCGATAGTGAGGTACCGGGTGTACTGGGTCAACTTTGACTGTCCCGAAGAACCCTCTTCGTAGAGCTGCTGGAACCGGGGAATGACCACCCGGAGCAGCTGCACGATGATGCTCGCCGTGATGTAGGGCATGATGCCCAAGGCAAAGACTGAGACCTGCAGCAACGCGCCGCCGCTGAACAAGTTCACCAGCTGGTAGATGCCCTGCGAGGTGTCACCGGTGTTCAAGCATTGCTGGACATTCTGGTAGTTCACACCAGGCGAGGGGATAAAAGCTCCCAAGCGGAAGATTGTGATGATTCCCAGCGTGAACAACAACTTGCGTCGCAAATCAGGCGTCCGAAACGCCCGGCCGAATGCGCTTAGCAAGCGTCCTCCTGAGTAGAAAGTACAAGGATGTGATAGGGCTCAATGAAACCCAACAACCGAGTCTAACTGCTTGTGACGCCGTCGTAATAATCGAGAGTCCACAACCACGAAAAAAATCCCGGTACTCAGGGCCGAAGCCCCGGGTACCGGGATCCTTTTTACAACGGGCATCTGCCCCACTGGCTCTTAGAGAGCAGTGGTGCTTCCGCCTGCTGCAGCAATCTTTTCCGAAGCGCTGGCGGAGAATGCGTGGGCCGTAACATCAACCTTGACGGTGATGTCGCCGGTGCCAAGCACCTTCACGGGCTGGTTCTTGCGAACGGCACCCTTCTCAACCAGGGATTCAACGGTGACAGCGCCACCTTCCGGGAACAGCTCGTTGAGCTTCTCCAGGTTTACAACCTGGAACTCAACCCGGAACGGGTTCTTGAAGCCGCGCAGCTTCGGCAGGCGCATGTGCAGCGGCAGCTGGCCGCCGGCAAAGCCAGCCTTTACCTGGTAGCGGGCCTTCGTACCCTTGGTACCGCGACCAGCGGTCTTACCCTTGGAGCCTTCGCCACGACCCACACGGGTCTTGGCGGTCTTGGCACCCGGGGCGGGACGCAGGTGGTGGACCTTCAGAGCGTTCTGCTTCTCAGCAGTCTCTGCGGCGGTCTTGTTCTCTGCCATTACTTCGCCTCCTCTACATTCACGAGGTGCGGAACCGTGT
>NZ_JABMCX010000135.1 GCF_013179505.1 Paenarthrobacter sp. CM16
CGGTCCAAGGGGTACTGAACGGATTTTTGCCGGGCTCGTGGACGCCGGAACGGGCAGCAGCCACCGCGGTGGGAATGTCGTCGTCGAATACTGGACGGATGCTCAGCCTCGGGGTGGTGAGGGTGAGTCCGAAAGGGGGCCAGATGTCTGCCAGCGAGGTCATCGCCGTAGCTTAGCCCGGCAGGGGGAGGCATGCGAGTCACACCCCAGTGAGGCTCTTTGTAGGCAGTCCCGTCCGGCACCGTTCGCTGAGGGGCTGGATCTCGGGACTTTGGCGACGTCGATAGTGCCGGGAGCTCACCCCTCGGCGGGACATCGGCGGGACATCGGCGGGCGTTCTTCAGGCGGCGGGGCCGATGTCCCACGGGATGTGGCGTCGAACGTCCGTCAGGTTCATCGACTCAGCCAGGAAAAGGTCGTCCAGCATGTACTCGTCCACGGCCAGGATCTTCAGCCAATGTCCTTTTCCCGACGAGTCCCCGTCCAGGCTTTGGCTGGCAACGCAAACACCCGTGCCGGCATCGACCCTGATCAACGTTCGTCCGGTGTGGGCCAAAGGCTCGGCTGGATCCGAGGGAACATAGGTCCTGCTGCGGGTGATGATGGTTTCCAACGCAAGGCGGCCCTCGTGGTCCACTTCCCGCGGTTGCTCAAGGAAAACGGGGTTTGTGTCCGGGAATTCGAGGGGAACCGGCGCGTTGCCGGCCAGTTCTACTGGATCCAGGGCAGCGGCAAGTCGGCCGTTGCCGAAGGAGGGCTCACCGTAAGCGGCCTCAGGGCGCCTGCGCACCAAACCGGCTTCGTCGTATACCGGCGTCACCAGGTGGGCTGGAAGCAACCATGATCGCCGTGTGGAGGAGACGTACAAGTCATCCCGGGAGTCGTTGATGCCCGTGGTGCTGTGGAGTAACTGGCCGTCCGGTGTTTCCAGGCGAAGAGCGCCCGGCCGCCTCAGCCATGCGCGGACCATGGTGGAGCCCGTCCCGGGCCTTTCCAGGTACTCGAAGCGGAGGCTCGTCCATTTCCACGGCGAAGAACGGCAAAGATTCCGGAAGGTGGAGGACAAGTCGAAACCCGGTCCTCCTGCACTGTAGCTCCCCATATCCACAGTTTACGCAGCCTTTCAAGCGAGCCCAGCGGCCAAAGCGGGATAGCATCCGAGAGTGATCCGACGACTCTCCGACCTCTGGGATGCCAGCCCGCTGGGCTTCTGGCTGGTGATGGCCGCCTGTTTGTATTTCCTGGTGATGGCTGTCCAGCTCACGGTGATCGATGTGCGGAGCCACCTGTTGCCCAACCGCATCGTTTTCCCTTCCTACGCCGTAGCCGGGGTGTTGCTGGTGGCGGCATCGCTCCTGGCATTCTTCGCCGACGTAGGTCCGGAACATCACCTTTCTGCGGACCTGTTCGCTGTGCCCGGACTCAGGGTCCTCGCCGGAGGCGCTGTGCTGTGGCTTTTCTACTTCGTGTTGAGGCTCATCCACCCGCCCGGCATGGGCTTTGGTGACGTCAAGTTGGCGGGTGTGCTGGGCCTCTACTTGGGCTACCTGGGGTGGAGCCACGTGTTCGCCGGGACGTTCGCCGCTTTCATCCTGGGCGGACTATGGAGCCTTGCCCTCCTGGCTACCCGCCGTGGAACGCTGCGTTCGGCCATCCCCTTTGGCCCGTTTATGCTGGCGGGTGCGGCTGCCGCCATGACGGTCCTGCCGGCATGAGGTTTTCGCCATGAGCCAACTGCAGCCAAATTGCAACCCTCGCCGTATTCCCGGTGTTCACCGGGCTGCGGCATGCTGATGCCAGCGGGTGTGGTTCAGAAGCTCGACGGCGACACCCTCACCTTGAAGAACTCACACGCCACCATCGAATTGAAGGAAAGCTGACGCCATGGGTGCACCAGAGTTCGTGCTGAAGCTGCGGGAAAAGATCGGGAACGATCCCCTCTGGCTGCCGGCCGTGCGGGGAGTGGTCTTCGACGACGAAGGCAGGGTGTTGTTGGGCCAGCGTGCAGATAACGGCCACTGGGCACTGATTACCGGAATGTTGGAGCCGGGGGAGCACCCCGCGCCAGGGCTTGTACGGGAAATCTTCGAAGAAACAGCAGTGGTGGCTGAGACCGAACGGATCATCGGCGTCGGAGTCGTAGGGCCGGTGACCTTCCCCAACGGTGACGTCTGCGACTTCCTGGACATCATCTTCCGCTGCCGGTACGTATCCGGGGAAGCCCGGGTCAACGACGACGAATCGCTCGCCGTGGGATGGTTTGCTCTGGACGACCTTCCGGAGCTGAGCGCCGGAAACCATGAAGCCATCAGGCTGGCCACGGAGCCCGAAGGCCCCGTGGCGTACCAGGTGGAGGACTAGCCTTACCGACGTCCCGCTTCGGCTGTGGGGCGGTCCTTGTCAATGCCATTCGAAGCTTCAAGGTCCGCTTCCAAACGCGCGGTCTCCAGCCGCTCCGCCTCGAGTCGGTCAGCTTCCTCCCCGCCCACTGCCTCGCCACGTGCCACCATGCCGGCGGTATCCGAAAGGGGGATCTGCTTGAGCGTGATGGCCAGAATCAGTGCGATGGCAATGAACGGCACCAGGTACCAGAACACCGGTGCCAGCGAATTGGCATAAGCGTTGACGATCGCGTCCCGCAACTGCTCAGGGAGCTGTGACAAGGCCTGGGGATCCAAGGTGCTGGTGGACTGCGAAGCCTGCTCGGCAGAAGCGCCCGCGCCGGTGAATGCTTCGGTCAGAGATTCGGACAGGCGGTTGGTGAAGATTGCACCGAAGACGGCCACACCCAGCGAGGCTCCTACTTCACGGAAGTAGTTGTTGGTGCTGGTGGCAGTACCGATCTGCTCGGCCGGAACGGAGTTCTGGACCACCAGGACGATCACCTGCATGATCAGGCCCAGACCGGCACCGAAGATGAACAGCTGGACACAGATGACCCAGATGGGGGTGGACGCCGCGAGCGTGGTCAGCCACAGCATGGCAACGATGGTCAGCGCTGCACCAAGGATGGGGTACATCTTGTACTTGCCGGTCTTGGAAATGCGAATACCGGAGTAAATGGACGTACCCATCAAGCCCACCATCATCGGAAGCATCAGCAGGCCTGATTCAGCGGCTGAGGTGCCCGAAGACATCTGCAGGAACGTGGGCACGAAAGCGATGGCAGCGAACATTCCCAAGCCCAGCGTAAAGCCAATGGCAGTTGCGTTGATGAAGATGGGGTTCTTGAACAAGCTCAACGGGATGATGGGGTCCTCGGCACGCCGTTCAACCATCACAAAGGCAAATGCTGCCAGGACCATGCCCGCACCGAACGCCCATGTCAGCGGTGAATCCCAGCCTTCGTCCTTCTTGCCACCGAAGTCGGTAAAGAAGATGAGGCAGGTGGTAGCTGCAGAGAGGAAGAGGACACCCAGGATGTCGATCTTCTTCTCGGCCTTTTTGTTCGGCAGGGTCAGGGTGAACCAGGCGGTGATGAAGGCCGCAATGCCGATGGGGATGTTGATGTAGAAAGCCCACTCCCAGGTGAGGTGGTCTACGAAGAACCCGCCCAGCAGGGGTCCTGCCACAGCGGAGAGACCGAAGATGGCGCCCAGGGGGCCCATGTATTTGCCGCGTTCCTTCGCCGGAACAATGTCAGCGATGATCGCCTGCGACAGGATCATCAGCCCGCCGCCGCCCAGTCCCTGGATGGCACGGAAGATGACGAAGCCCCAGAAATCCGTGGCAAACGCACAGCCCACGGAGGCCAGCGTGAACAGTGCAATGGCAATGAGGAACAGGTTGCGGCGCCCCAGGATGTCACCGAACTTGCCGTAAATGGGCATCACGATGGTGGTGGCAAGGAGATAGGCCGTGGTGATCCAGGCCTGGTGCTCCACCCCGCCCAGCTTGCCCACGATAGTGGGCATGGCGGTGGAGACGATGGTCTGGTCAAGGCTGGACAGGAGCATGCCTGCAATCAGCGCCGAGAAGATGATCCAGATACGTTTCTGGGTCAGCAGCAACGGTTCTGCTGCCTTCGAAATTGTACTCATGCGGGGTCCTTCGAGGTTTCAAGGGGATTGGGGCCCAGTTGGTGGTTCGTGGCCAGCGGCTGGGCAAAGAGTTTCCGTGCTGCGTTGAGGTTTTGTTCGAGGATCCCGCGGTACGGACGGGTGTTCTCCTCGGAGAAGAACTGCTGGGCAGTCTTCTTGGAGACTGCCCCGAACAAGGCTGTTGCCGTAACGACTTCGGGATGGTCCGGCTCCAGCCCTTCACGGGCGGCAACGAGCGAGGCGAACTCCCGTTCGCGGGCCTCACCTTCGAGGGTGAGCCGTGCCAGGAGCTGGGGTTCGGCTGTGATGGCGGCGATGAACTGTTGAACTTCGGTCCGGCTGATGGAGGAACGCTCCATCAAGGTGACCGTCAGGACATGCAAGGCTGCCAGGAGCGTGCCGGAGATGCTGTCCGGCGTGCGGGCGGGATTCCGGTTGAACGCCTCCAAGGCCTCGGCAGGCAACTCATCCGAAAACGAGCCGATGACGGCGTCTTCCTTGGAGTGGAAGTAGTTGAAGAAGGTTCGGCGCGAAATTCCGGCCGCTTCGCAGACTTCTTCAACGGTGAAGCCGCTGAGGCCATGCTCGGCGGTCAGGGAACGCGCGACGGCGGTGATGGCCGTCCGCGTGGCAGCCCGCTTGCGCTCGCGGAGGCCGCCGTCGATATTTGCACTATTGCCCACAAAGTAAAGTTTTGCACTCCATGAAGGAAAGTGCAAAAAGAGTCAGAAGTTTTTTGTACAGCAGATGCCCTTGAGGGAGGGTCTTAGGGGCGTCTGCTGTACAAAACTCCGGGTACGACGACGGCCGGTACCTTTCGTGCGAAAGGTACCGGCCGTCGTCGTGCGTGAGTAAGGGCGCTAAGCGTCAGGCCTTGTGGGCCGGGGCCGTCATGGTGGTGACGTCCAGGGCCTTGTCCAGCTGTGCCTCGGTGACCTGGCCTTCGCCTTCACCGACGAAGCCGAGCTTCTCGGTGGCCTGGCGGATGGTCAGGCCTTCCTTGACGGCGATCTTGGCGATCTTGGCAGCGTTCTCGTACCCGATGTACTTGTTCAGCGGGGTGACGATGGACGGGGACGCCTCGGCCAGGAAGCGGGCGCGCTCCACATTGGCGGTGATGCCGTCGATCATTTTGTCGGCCATGACGCGGCTGGTGTTGGCCAGCAGGCGGATGGACTCCAGCAGGTTGGCAGCCATGACGGGGATGCCGACGTTGAGTTCGAACGCACCGTTGGTGCCGGACCAGGCGATGGCGGTGTCGTTGCCGATGACCTGGGCGCAGACCATGATGGACGCTTCGCAGATGACGGGGTTGACCTTGCCCGGCATGATGGACGAGCCCGGCTGAAGGTCCGGGATGGCGATTTCGCCGAGGCCCGTGTTGGGACCTGAACCCATCCAGCGGAGGTCGTTGTTGATCTTCATGAAGGAGATCGCAATGTTGCGCAGCTGGCTGGAGCCCTCGATCAGGCCGTCGCGGTTGGCCTGTGCCTCGAAGTGATCGCGCGCCTCGGTCAGCGGCAGGCCGGTGTCGGCGGCGAGGAGCTCGATGACGCGTTCCGGGAAGCCGGCCGGGGTGTTGATTCCGGTACCCACAGCGGTGCCGCCCAAGGGAACTTCGGCAACGCGGGGGAGTGCGGCATTGATGCGCTCGATGCCATAGCGGACCTGCGCTGCGTAGCCGCCGAACTCCTGGCCGAGCATCACGGGCGTGGCATCCATGAGGTGGGTGCGGCCGGACTTCACGACGTCCTTGAACTCCACGGCCTTGCGGTCCAGGGAAGCTGCCAGGTACTCCAGTGCCGGGATCAGGTCGTTGATCAAGGCCGACGTGGCGGCGACGTGTACGGATGTTGGAAAGACATCGTTGGAGGACTGCGATGCGTTCACGTGGTCGTTCGGGTGGACAACTTTGTCACTCCCGGCGGCCGCGAGGGCACGCGATGCGAGCTCGGCGATGACCTCGTTGGTGTTCATGTTGGAGGACGTGCCGGAGCCGGTCTGGAAAACGTCGATCGGGAAGTCGCCGTCGTACTTGCCGGTGGCGACCTCATCGGCAGCGGCGGCGATAGCCTCGGCGAGCTCACCATCGAGCACCCCCAGTTCGGCGTTCGCCAGTGCAGCTGCCTTCTTCACGCGGGCCAGGGCCTCGATGTGTGTGCGCTCAAGCGTCTTGCCGGAGATCGGGAAGTTCTCCACAGCACGCTGTGTCTGGGCGCGGTACAGGGCGTTCACGGGGACGCGAACTTCGCCCATCGTGTCATGTTCAATACGGAACTCAGTGGTGGAAGTCATGGGGCTAGCTTATGGCGATTGGACGCCGCACAGAAAACCCGCAGGGGAGTGCTACGTGCTCCGGCGCTGAGGCCGGAGCACGTAGTCCTAAAGCTTGCCGATCCCGGAAACGAGGGCCGCACGGCCTTCATCGAGCTTGTAGGAGAGACCAACCAGCGCCACGCGGCCGTCGTCGATGGCGTCGGAAATCACACGCGAGCTGTCAGCAAGGCGCGACGCAGTCTGCTTGACGTGCTCCACCACCATGTCGTTGACATCGTCCTGGTTGTTGCGCTTGGCCGTCAGGACCGATGGCGTGATGCGCTCCACGAGGTCGCGGATGAAGCCGGGGGGCATCTCGCCCGTTTCCACCGCAGCCTTGGTGGCTTTCACGGCACCGCAGCTGTCATGGCCGAGGATCACGATCAGCGGGACCCGGAGTTCGCTGATGCTGTACTCCAAGGAACCGAGGACCGCGTCATCGATGACCTGGCCGGCAGTTCGGACCACGAAGGCATCACCGAGGCCCAGGTCAAAAATGATTTCTGCAGCGAGCCGGGAATCCGAGCAGCCGAAGATCACGGCAAAAGGATTCTGGTTCTCAATCAGGGATGATCGTCGCGAAGCATCCTGGTTGGGGTGCAGGGATTCGCCGGAAACAAAACGTTCGTTGCCCTCGCGGAGACGGCGCCACGCCAGGGCTGGAGTCAGGTAAGTAGGCACGAGCCTTACTTTACGACGCGGGCAGGCCAGTCCGTGAAACTGTTGCGCCGGTTACGCGGACGGTTGAGCCGAAGCGGTGGCAGAAGCAGGTGCGCTTGCAGGAGGCGCCTGCTCGGCGGACTTGACGACGGCGGCGGCGAGGGTTGCGAACTCGTCAAGACTTGCGGTGCCGCTCAGGATGAGGGTGGTGCCCCGGTACTCAAGGACCATGCTGCGCTTTTCCTTGCCGGAATCCCGCAGCTCCCAGTCCTGGCCGCCGGCGTTGCGCGTGCCGGTCACGGGAAGGTTCTCTGTTTGCTGCAGGACCCAGGTGGGATTGGCCTGGTTGGTCTGGGTCAGGCCGATGAACGCTTCCTTGGGGGTCAGGAAGCCGATCTCCCAAGTAGGAACGCCGCTTCCGCTGCCGGATTCCCAACGCGCGTAGTTGGGCTTGAATGTGTCGCCCGTGTCCGGGGTAACCGGTGTGAATCCCGCCACACCTGTGGCGTTGCGGGCGATCGTCGCCACATCAACATCGGGCCTGAAACCCTCGCCCTTGGGCGCCGGGTTCATCAAAACGATGGGAAGGAAAGCGAGCACGCAGACAAGCAGCGCGATGACCATGCCGATGACCGAAGCGTTGGCCCGCTTGGCAGCTTTCGCCGCAATCACGGGTTTGTAGGGGGCATCCGGGGCTGCTTGGGCGTCATTTTCCTGAGCCGCTGCAGCGCCGGAGGGGTTCTCTGCTGCGGGCTTGTCCTGCGTTTCACTCACCCGTCCATGATCCCCTATCCCGGCAGGGAACACACATCCGGCAACCTCACCACCTGAATTGACCACCGTGGTCATCCAACGACCCGCAGCGGGCGTGGCGACTATGATCGTTGATAGAGGAACCCCGGGTTGCCCAGCGCAACCATGTCCGGTCCCGTGAATCGTCACTCGAAGAAGAGGTTCAAGTGTCTCCTGCACCAATGACCCAGCAGTATTCCACGATTTCGCCGTCGCTCGCCGTCGGTATCGACGAACCCGACCGCAACCTTGCGCTTGAACTCGTCCGTGTCACCGAGGCTGCGGCTATTGCCGGTGGCCACTGGGTAGGTTTCGGTGACAAAAACAAGGCAGACGGCGCAGCCGTCGACGCCATGCGTTCGTTCCTTCACACTGTCCACTTCAACGGCGTTGTGGTCATCGGTGAAGGCGAAAAAGATGAAGCCCCCATGCTCTTCAACGGCGAGCAGGTTGGTGACGGCACCGGCCCGGAGTGCGACGTCGCCGTCGACCCCATCGACGGAACCCGCCTGACCGCCCTCGGCATCAACAACGCCCTCGCAGTACTGGCAGTCGCTGAGCGTGGATCCATGTTCGACCCCTCCGCGGTGTTCTACATGGAGAAGCTCGTCACCGGCCCCGAAGCCGCCGACATGGTGGACCTTCGCCTGCCCGTGAAGCAGAACCTGCACCTGATTGCCAAGGCCAAGGGCGTCAAGGTCAACCAGCTCAACGTCATGATCCTGGACCGCGACCGCCACCGCCCGCTCGTGGAAGAAATCCGCGAGGCCGGGGCCCGCACCAAGTTCATCATGGACGGCGACGTTGCCGGCGCCATCGCAGCAGCCCGCTCCGGCACCGGCGTCGACGCCCTCATGGGCATCGGCGGCACCCCGGAAGGCATCGTTGCAGCCTGTGCCATCAAGTCGCTCGGCGGCGTTATCCAGGGCCGCCTCTGGCCGACGTCGGACGAAGAGAAGCAGAAGGCCATCGACGCCGGACACGACCTCGACCGCGTGCTGTCCACCAACGACCTCGTCACCTCGGACAACTGCTACTTCGCAGCTACCGGCATCACCGACGGCGACCTCCTCCACGGCGTGCGCTACCAGAAGGACCGCGTCATGACGCAGTCCATCGTGATGCGCTCCAAGTCCGGGACGGTCCGCTTTGTTGAGGCCGAGCACCACGCCTCCAAGTGGGAGACGTACGCGCGCAAGCCGTAACCCTCCGCACTTAACTGAAGGACGGCGAGCATCGCTCGGCGGCTATCTCCTCGTACCTCGTCGATTTGATGCCGCTTTCGCGATACTCGCCGTCCTTCTCTGCGTCCGGGCGGCTTACGGTTGCTAAGGGTGGATTGTGCCTTCGGGGGTGCCTTCGCCACCTACTTTGAATCTGGAAACCTCGGGGCGCGCCGGGAATCAGGGTGTGTCGAGGTCAGGGCGGGCTCAAAGTGGGTGGTGGCGGTACGCCTGATCGACGGCGGCCGTCAGGGCAAGGGGAAGGTCCGGGCCTAGCGGACTTTGTCGCGGAGCTTTCTGGCCAACTGGTAGGCGCCGTAGCGGAGTTTGTTCACCGGGAGGTCCCACGTGCCGGGGTAGGAGACTTCACGGCCGCCGAAGGACTTCTTGAACGCCGTAAAGCCCGCCCATTTGTGGTCCGGTTGGTCTTCCGGTGCCACACCCCAAAGGTCCACCTGTTTGAGGCCCTTCTCCTTGGCATCGGCCATCAGCGTCACCAGGAGGGGGATGCCCGCGCTGAGCTTGCGGTGGGTATCGTCCAAGGCCGCGTGCGCGTAAACGCGGGTGTCAGCAGAGTCATAGGCGAAGGCAGCGGCGATTGGTTCACCCTCCAACTCAGCGATGAAGAGTGTTCCGGCGCCGGAGGGCAGCAGGGAGGCGGCCACTTGGGTGAGGTACTCGTCGCTTTGGGGCTTGAAGCCATTGCGGGCCGCTGTCAGGTGGAGGAAATGCAGCAGCACCGAGATATCCGCAGGATCCTGGGAAGCGCGGAAAGTCACGCCCTTTTTGTGGATGTTCCGGTAAAGGTTCCGGTTGGTCGGCTTCATGCCGGCCAGGACGTCCTTGAAGTCCCGGTCCAGGTCCACGATCCAGCTGAGCTCGGGCTGCTGGTTGACCGGCGCGGGACGCAAGCCACGCGCGCGAAGGAGGGGACCGGCGTCGGACGCCGTGAATCCGGCCGCGGCAGGTTCCATCCGGACGAAGACCGCATGCTCCTTTTTGGCCAGTGCCACCAGGGCAGCGGTGGCGGCGTCGAAAGCTTCGACCGACTCGGCCACCGGACCGTAGGGGGCATAAATAACCTTGCCGGCCGGGTTCTTCTCCTCAATGGCCAGGAAGCTCCAGCCGGGGCCGGACTGTTCATGGACGCGGCGTCCGAGGGAACGCTGAACAGCAGCCCAGGCAGGTGTTTGCAGGAAAAACTCCATGGATCAGTTCCCCAGACCTGTGGTCACCGCAAAGGCGACACTGGTCTCCGTGGCGCCCTGCACCGGATGGACATTCACGGGTGCCTCGAGGTCCGGAATGAAAGCGGACGCACCGCGATGCAGCCGAAGGTCGCTTTTGGGGGAGTCGAGCAGCACCGAACCCGCTACGACCACGACGACGGCGGGTCCGGATTGCGCCAGGGGAACCGGCTCGGCACCCGGCCCAAGTTCAATGCGCTGCAACTGGAATTCCTTGAAGGGCGGGCGGTACAGTTCCTGACCGAACTCGGTGCCGTCGGCCTCAACGCGCGGCACTCCGAGTGCTTCGAAGCGAACGGTCTTCAACAGTTCCGGAACATCCACGTGTTTGGGAGTCAGCCCGCCACGAAGCACATTGTCCGAGGAAGCCATGACCTCCACCCCCAGCCCATGAAGGTAGGCGTGAACATTGCCCGCTGGCAGGTAGACCACCTCGCCGGGTTCCAAGGACAGGTGGTTGAGGAGCAGTGAGATGAGGACGCCCGGATCACCTGGGAAGGCCTCGTTGATATCCAGCATTGCCGTCAGGGCTTCCCGGTGCGGCTCCAAGGGAGCGCCGGCGGATAGGACAGCCACTACCTCGTCGATGGCATCGGAGATGTCGGTGCCACCTTGGATCAGGCGGCTGAAGGCTGCCTTGAGGGCTGTTGGTTCCTCACTCCCGGCGAGGTCGGAGATGATTTCTATCAGGACCGGGGGCACGTCCACGGCTGCAGAATCAAGGACCTGGGCCAAGTGCTCGAAGATACTCCGGGAAGCCTCTGGAGACCGGAAGCCACACAGGGCTTTGAAAGGCGTGAGGGGGAAGATCATCTCCGGTTTGTGGTTGTTGTCCCGGTAGTTGCGATCCGCTGCGTCGGCAGGGATTCCGGCCGCGTTTTCCCGGGCGAAGCCTTCCTGTGCCTGTTCCAGACTGGGGTGAACCTGCAGGGACAACGGCTGTTCTGCTGCCAGCAACTTGGTGAGGAAGGGCAGTCGCGGACCGAACTCGTTGAGGCTTTCGGCGCCCAGGCATCGCAGTGGATCCGAGGCGATCAAGGCGTCCAAGGGCTGGGTGACTCCGTTGGGATGCACGGCTGTGGAGGGGGAGTCCGGGTGGGCGCCGATCCACATTTCGGCCTCGGGGCCACCTGATGCCGGCCGCCCCAGCAAGTCTGCGATCGCCGTCGTCGAACCCCACGCGTAGGGTCGCAAAACATTCTCAATCTGGTACACGAAAGAAAGTCCTTATCGTTGCGCTGGACGTGGGGTGGAACGGACCTGCAAGCTTACAGCGGTGCGCACTGCCCGTTGGTAGCCACAAGGTCACGGATGCCTTGCTCGTCGCCCTGGGCCTTGAGGCCGTTCAGGAGTTCGATGGTGATCGGTGTGCCATCAGGTGTGGTGGTCACCGGAGTGAAGTCCGCCGACGGCGAGGGAAGCTGGCTTGCCGGCAGTCGCCCTGCTGGAGCCGCTGCCGCCACAAAGGTTCCTGCCGCGGCGCCGTTGGGGGTCACGACGGCGTCATCGGCCTTGGGTGCGTTGGACGGCGCCAGGACTTCCTGGACCTTGGAATGGATGAGGTCGAAGTCCGGCACGGTGGAGAAGGAAGCGTCGAAGTCCGGGGGCCCGATGGTGAGCCTCTTGACGGGTTGGTTCTTGGACTTCAGGGCAAGGTCCACAAAGCTGCCCAGCTGGTTGGAAGAGATGTTGGAATCAACAACTTTGGTTCCGGCGTTGGCGATGTCCTCGAACTTGGTCAGGAGGGTAGCCGGGTCCAATTGCTTGAGCATGGCCTGCTGAACGCATTGCTGCCGGGCGATGCGGGCGTAGTCATCGACGAATTCGCGGGAGCGGCCGTACCAGAGGGCGTGGAAGCCATCCAAGTGCTGGTCACCCGCAGGGATCCAGCCATCGGGCATGCCATGGATTCCGTTGGCTTCGTCTGTGACGGGCCCACTGATGGGAACCCAGCCGCCGGCCTTGATACGGATGCCGCCCATGGCGTCGATGAGTTTGGCGAAGCCGTCCATATCCACCAGGACATAGGCCTGGACCGTGATTCCCAACGTACCGGAGACGGCTTCCAGCGTGGCTTGCGCGCCGGGATCAGCCACGCCCGGGTAGAGGTCCTGGTGGTTGTTGGTGACCTCGGTGTTCACGGCGTTGATGAGGCATTCGTCGCCGCAGTTGTAGCCGTCCGGGTAGATCTCCCGCATGGGCGAACCTTCGCTGAACCGGGCGTTCTGAAGGTTGCGGGGGACCGAAATGATGGCGCTTTCGCCGGTCTTTGCGTCAACACTGATGACGGAGAGGCTGTCAGGGCGGCGGCCCGTCCTGTCGTCACCGGCATCGCCGCCCATCATGAGGAAGTTGTACCGCCCGTCCACGGGATCGATGGCCGGACCGGCATTGAAGATGCTTCCGATGGCGTTCCGGCTGACATTGAGGACGTAGGCGATGTAACCCAGTGAACCGCTGGCGAGCACCGTTGAGCCGGCCAGAACCACGGCAATGATGGGCCGCATTCCGGGTGCCAGGAGGGCCGGCCTGATGATCCGCAAGGTGTTGAGGAAAAGGTAGGCCCAGCCCAGTGCCAGGGCCACGAGCACCACGATGATGAACAGTGAGCCAACCGGATGGGTAAAGATACTGAGCAACAAGGTGCG
>NZ_JABMCX010000136.1 GCF_013179505.1 Paenarthrobacter sp. CM16
TGTGGACCGACGCCGTCTGGATCAGGGATGCCAACGTGGCCGAAGCCCTGCGGCGTGGTGCAGAGGAAGTATGGCTGATCTGGTGCATCGGTAACACGCCGTATTGGGGCGACGGGCCGTTGGAACAGTACGTGCACATGATCGAGATGAGTGCCATGGGCGCCCTCCTGGCTGATTTCGATGCTGCCGAGGCCGCTGGGCGGAAGTTTGTGCTCCATGTGGTCCGTCCCCGGCACCCCCTTCCCTTGGATCCGGAGTTCTATCTGGGCAGGATCGACGCCGAGACCCTGATCGGCATGGGTTACAGGGACGCCCGGGCCTACTTGGACACCATGCGGCCGGCCGGGTTGGCCAAGGACGCCGGTTGCACGGCGATGACCGAGCCGGCGCCAGGAGTCCGCTTCAACGACACGCTCCGGGGCACGCTGGAGGGCTCGCCGGTAACTTTCAAGGCCACAGTGGTTTTTCCCTCCGATCCCCGTGACGAAGCTCCACAGCTCAGTGGCTATCTGGAACACTCCAGCTTCGGGCGGGCCTTTCTGGCCGGTGGGCGGCTGGAGACCCGCGGTGACGACGTCACCTACCGCGCCCGGATAAGGGTGGACGGCGGATGGCAGAACCTCGCGGTGACACGCACCCTTAGGGATGATCCGGGGCCGGATGCCTGGGCAGATTCCCGGCGCGCCCGGCTTGAAGTGGGTGGGTTGATTGCCGATCTGACCATGAGCCTGGGCGATGCCGCCGGACTCCTGGCCTCCGTTGAACCCGTGGGCGCCCACGGAATCGTGGACCGCGCAGGGGCGGCGGCGGGTTTCGCGGGCAGAGGTTTCCGCGAACTGCTGCGCCGGTATTGAAGGCGCCCGCCGGCTCAATGTGACGCACGTTATTACCGGCCGGTAAACAGCGCGCTACGGATACGCCAAAGATGGCAACAGCGGGGAAACACCCGCGAAAAACCAGCCCCCTACGCTGAAGATCAACAGCACGTCATTTGAGCGAAAGGGCCAAACATGTCCGCCACCCCGTCCGCACCTTCCCTCCACATCGTCATCGCAGGCGCGGGCCCCGCGGCTCAGGCTTTGGTGCGCCGGCTTGCGGGACGGACAGACTCCCGGCAGCGTGCCTTCGAGGGAACCATCACCGTCCTCAGCAATCGCGACGAGTGCCCCGACGCCTTGCTGGAACTGGCAGAACTCCCCCAGGTTTCGGTCCGCTTCGGGCAGCCGGCCAGTTTCATCGACTCCGACGCCAAAATCGTCACCACGGTGGACGGCTTGGAGTTCTCCTATGACCAGTTGGTTATCGCCACCGGCTCGGCGCCTTCCCTCCCGCCGGTAGCAGGAGCCGAATCCGGCCTGAGCTATTCCACCATCGATGACGCCGCCACCATCGGTGAAGCCGTCAAGGACGTCACCAAGACGGTGGGTCGTCGACCCCTCGGAATTCTGGTGGGCAACGGGCCCGCCGCCGGACAAGCAGAAGCCGTGCTCCGGGCCCGTGGGGTGCGTCCCGTGCGCACCACCCTTCGCCCGGCTGCTATCGTTGCCGACCCCGCCCCCGTTGCTGCAGTCGATTCCACACCAGGTGTGCCGGGCTCCAAACTGCCGGCCACTGGCATTGTGTTCGAGGACGGCAGCAGCATGAAGGGCGACCTCGTTGTCATTGCCGAGGAACGCACCGCCCGTAACGACCTCGCCGAGAGCGCCGGTTTGTTGGTTGCCTCCGACGGCGGCATTTCCGTGGGGCGCGACCTCGCCACCACCGTCCCGGGCATCTGGGCGATCGGCGACGCGGCCTCCTGCGATGGTCTTCGCCTTGGTTTGCTCCTCTCCGCCGAGTCTTCTGCGATGTTGTGCGCTTCCGGGATGTTGTTGGGCACGCGGGGAACTGAGGATCAGCAAGTCCCGATGGCGGCGTGATCCACTCAGCCCGGCACGGATGCATGGGTTCCATACCGGCACTCTTCCAGAGGCGCAGGGACGAGCATCAGGCCCCGCTTTGGCTATGTGGACAAGCCCCAATGGTCTGCAACCCATGTGGCAAGATGGTCCTTTGACGGGCAGTGACAACCCTGCGGCCACCGGGCCGGCCACGCCCGGCACGGAAGGATCCCATGAGCAACCAAGCGGTCGCCCCGGCGAACATCGCCTCCTACATCGACCACACCCTGTTGAAGCCGGAGGCCAGCGAAGCAGACGTCCTCAAGGTCTGCGCCGAAGCCATCGAATACCGGTTCAAGTCCGTCTGCGTGAACCCGGTCTGGGTCAAAACGGTCACCAAGGCCCTCAAAGGATCCGGTGTGCTGACGTGTTCGGTCATCGGATTCCCGCTGGGCGCCACGCCCAGCGACGTCAAGTCCTTCGAAGCCCGCGGAGCAGTCCTCGATGGCGCTGACGAAATCGATATGGTCATCAATATGGCCTCCGCCCGGGCCAATGACAAAGGTGCGCTGGTGGACGACATCAGGGCCGTGGCCGAGACGGTCCACGCCGGTGAAGCCATCCTGAAGGTCATTATCGAGACATCCATGTTGGACGACGAGCAGAAGGTCATCGCCTGCCAAGCAGCCGTGGAGGCAGGGGCTGACTTCGTGAAGACCTCCACCGGATTCAACGGTGGAGGGGCAACCGTGGAAGACGTCGCCTTGATGCGCAAGACCGTGGGACCGGACCTGGGCGTCAAAGCCTCAGGTGGAGTGCGTTCCCTCGCCGATGCACAGGCTATGATTGCTGCTGGTGCAACACGTATCGGAGCGAGTTCCGGAATTGCCATCGTCAAGGGTGAGCAGGGTTCATCCGCCTACTAAAGGCTTCCAGGACCACCAGAGATTTTGAGCCCCGCGGGGCCGAGGAGGAACGAATGTCCAAGAACACAACAAGCGCCCCCATCGAGCGCGAGAACAACCTGGTCCAGAGCATTGTCCTGTTCCTGGTCATGATTGTGCTCTTCCTGGGCGCCATCTACTCGCTGTCCTTCCTCAGCCTGGACAACCCGTGGCCGATGGCCGTTTGCCTGGGCCTGTTCGCCCTGGCGTTCTGGATCCCGCAGACCATTCTTGGCCGCTCGGACTCCGCGGGCGAAAACTAAACGCTAGATGCAGGAAAGCGGCCCGGGCGGGATGCCCGGGCCGCTTTCTTTTAAGCCTCGAAACTACTCCATCGCAACACGCCGTCACGGCATCTGCACCACACCGCCCAGTGCTGCCAGAACGCCGGGCCAGTGCTGTTGCGCCAGGGTCCACGCGGCGGCTCCCATGCCCACCATCGCGTAGCCGCTCACGGGTATCAGGACCAACCATTCGCGCCGGGAACCCGCCCGCCCCAGCAACGGGATGGAGAAAGCTCCGTTTGGCCGCCAGATTCCCCGAATCAGGGATTTGCGCAGGAATTTCGGTGGCTTGATGACAATGGGCCATAAGAGTGGCACCCCGCCCACCGTGATCATGTCCCCCACAATGTGCACCACCACGCCCGTCAGCATGGACAGCGGCAACCAACCCCATTGGTCCGGCGCAAACCAAGTGACCAGGCCGGCCATCACCAAGGCGAACAGCCAGTTGGTAATCCACCCGGACTTCGGGAACAGGTTCAATGCCTTGGCTGCCAGGTTGATCATGAACATGCACAGCAACCCGGCACCGATGGAAAGCTTGCCTACCGGGGTGACCATCTGGAACTGGGCCGCCATGGCTGCGAGCACCACAAATGCGGAGGCACCCAACAAAGAGTGCGTTCCCTGGCGGTGCCCTCCACTGGCTTTTTCGATCCCCACCGCAATCACGTTGGACAGCGGCGGCAGGGAATTGGCGATGGTGCTGTGGCGGTGGTCCCAGTCGACCACCAAAGCAGTTCCCGCCGTCGCCATGGCGCCGATCAGGATCCCCGTGGAATCCAAGGGGTACCAACCCAGTGCGTAGGGGCCGGTCGAGGCAATAGCTATCCACGCCGCGGCTCCCGACGCGGCGTGATGTCCTCCCATCATGGAAGTTAGCCCGCCTTTACAGGTACTTCAGCGAAGATCGCTTCAATAACGTTGTTGGCCCATTGCAAAATCTCGGCATCCTGAAGATCGCGTCCACCGATTTTGGCTGTCTTGGGCTTGGGAATCAGCACGGCATCCAGCGCGGGTTTCACCTGGGAGCCTGGGTACATGCGGTTCAGGCGCATGGTTTTGGACTCCGGCAGTTGGGCCGGCGAGAATCGGATGAAGTTGCCTTGGAGCGCGACGTCGGACAGGCCGGCTTCGCGGGCACCCACCCGGAAGCGGGCCACGGCGATGAGGTTCTGGGCTGGCAGCGGAGGCTCGCCGTAACGGTCCACCAGTTCGGCCAGGACCTCGTCGATGGCCTCGTAGGTGATGGCAGCGGCCAGCTTTCGGTAGGCTTCCAGGCGCAGCCTTTCGCCGGGCACGTAGTCGTGCGGAAGGTGGGCGTTGACGGGGAGCTCGATCTTCATCTCGGCGGCCTTCTCTTCGGCCTCCCCGCGATATTCGGCCACAGCCTCGCCCACCAGGCGAATGTAGAGGTCGAAGCCCACGCCTTGGATGTGGCCCGACTGTTCACCGCCCAACAGGTTTCCCGCACCACGAATCTCAAGGTCCTTCATGGCCAGCTGCATGCCGGCACCGAGTTCATTGTGCGCCGCCACTGCCTTCAGGCGCTCCAGGGCTACCTCGCCCAGTGGCTTTTCGGAGGGGTAAAGGAAGTAGGCGTACGCCCGTTCACGTCCACGGCCAACACGTCCGCGGAGCTGGTGGAGCTGCGAGAGCCCGTACTTGTCTGCGCCATCCACAATCAGCGTGTTGGCATTGGAGATATCCAGGCCGGTTTCGATGATGGTGGTGCAGACCAGGACGTCGAACCGCTTCTCCCAGAAGTCCACAATGATCTTCTCAAGGCGGCTCTCGGACATCTGCCCGTGAGCTACTTCAACCCGGGCTTCAGGGACCAATTCGCGGATCTGCGCTGCGATCCGTTCAATGGAAGAGACGCGGTTGTGGACGAAGAACACCTGGCCTTCGCGCATCAGTTCACGGCGGATCGCGGCGGAGGTTTGCTTGTTGGTGTACGGGCCTACATAGGTCAGCACGGGGTGGCGTTCCTCCGGCGGCGTGGCCAGGGTAGACGTTTCCCGAATACCTGTCAGCGACATTTCCAGGGTTCGCGGAATCGGTGTTGCACTCATGGCCAGCACGTCCACGTTGGTGCGCATCTTTTTGAGCGCTTCCTTGTGCTCCACACCGAAGCGCTGCTCTTCATCGACGATCACCAGCCCGAGGTCCTTGAACTCGAAGTCCTTGGACAGGAGCCGATGCGTACCGATCACCACATCCACGGCGCCGCTCTTGACGCCCTCGGCCGTTTCCTTGGCTTCCTTGCTGCTCTGGAACCGGGAGAGCGGCTTCACCCGCAGGGGGAACCCGGAGAAGCGTTCGGTGAAGGTTTCGTAGTGCTGCTGGGCCAACAACGTAGTGGGCACCAGGACAGCCACTTGCTTGCCGTCCTGGACGGCTTTGAACGCTGCGCGGACGGCGATCTCCGTCTTGCCGTAGCCCACATCACCGGAGACCAGCCTGTCCATGGGAATTTCGCGTTCCATGTCCGCTTTGACCTCATTGATGGTGGTCAGCTGGTCCGGCGTCTCCACATAAGGGAAGGCTTCTTCAAGTTCGCGCTGCCACGGGGTGTCGGGAGCAAAGGCGTGGCCGCGGGACGCCATGCGGGCCGAATACAGCCGGATCAGCTCTCCGGCGATTTCCTTGACGGCCTTGCGGGCCTTGGACTTGGTGCTGGCCCAGTCGGCACCGCCCATCTTGCTCAGCGCAGGGGTGTCGCCGCCGACGTAGCGGGTCACTTGGTCCAGTTGGTCGGTCGGGACGAAGAGCCGGTCCCCCGGAGCGCCTCGTTTGGACGGCGCGTACTCAAGGACCAGGTACTCGCGCAGGCCGGCATCGGAGGCCGAGGTACCGGTCACCTTCCGCTGGATGAGCTCCACGAACCGGCCGATGCCGTGCTGCTCATGGACCACAAAGTCGCCCGCGTGCAGCTGCAGCGGGTCCACGGCGTTGCGACGCTTGGAGGGCATGCGCCGCATGTCCTTGGTGGAACTTGCCGTGGCACGGCCCAACAAATCGGCTTCAGTCAGCAAGCCCAGTTTCAGGCCGTCCAGGACAAATCCACGCCCGACGGCGGCGGTGGTCACCTCGATGATGCCCGGTTGGGGTTCCTGATCCAGTGACTCCACCCGGGAGCAGGGAATGTCGGCATCATGGAACAACTCGGCCAGGCGCTGCGCGGGCCCGGGACCATCGGTCACCACCACTACCCGCCACTGTTCGCGGACACGGGAGCCAATGAACTCCAGCATCTCCGCTACGTCGCCCTGGTACCCACGCGGCTCGCGGGCCCGCATGTTCAGGACGTCAATGTCCAGGACCAGGTCCTCGTCGGAGGCGAGCGAAGTGATGGACCACCAGGAGACGCCGTGGGCGAGGGCGGCCGACCGGGTGTCGGTCAGGGATCGGAAACTGGCCGCATGCAAGTCCGTGGAGGCCTGCGACGACAGGTCAAGGGGCGCCGCACCGCCGTCGGACGCTGTTGCCCAGGCAGCTTCCAGGAATTCCTCGTTGGTCGCCGCGAGATCGTGCGCGCGGGTGCGGACCTTCTCCGGTTCGATGACAACCGACAGCGAGCCGGCCGGGAGCTGATCCACGAACGGGACCATGGCATCAACCAGCACGGGGGCCAGCGACTCCATGCCTTCAACAGCAATACCGCCGGCAATCTTCTCCAACATGTCCGCCGCTGCGGGCATATCGGCTTTGAGCTTGGCCGCACGGGACATGACGGACGCGGTGATCAGGATTTCCCGGCACGGCGGGGCATGCAGTTCAGTGGGGTGGTGGATTCCAGGGGCGGACAGCGAGCGCTGGTCGGCCACGGCGAACCAGCGCATCTGGTCCACTTCGTCACCAAAGAACTCCACGCGGATGGGGTGGTCCTCGGTGGGTGGGAAGACGTCAAGGATGCCGCCTCGGACCGCGAACTCGCCGCGGTGGGTCACCATGTCAACGCGGGCATACGCGGCGTCGGACAAGGCCCTGACGACCTCCGTGAAGGAACGTTCCTGTCCCACCTGCAGCGTCACGGGAACCAGGTCCCCCAAGCCGGCCACAAGGGGCTGGACCACGGCGCGAACCGGAGCCACCACAACACGCAAGGGGGCCGTCGTCGAACTTTCAGGGTGGGTCAGGCGGCGCAGGACGGAGAGTCGGCGGCCAACGGTGTCCGAGCGCGGAGAAAGCCGCTCATGCGGGAGGGTCTCCCAACTGGGGAAGGTGGCAACGGACTCCGCGGGGAGGTAGGAAGCGAGCGCGGCCGTGAGGTCCTCGGCTTCGCGGCCGGTTGCGGTGACAGCCAGGACCACGGGAGCGTCGTCGGCACCAGCGTCCGCCAGCGCGTCCGCCATTTCGGCGAGCAACACGGCACGCATCCCTTGGGGAGCACTGATCTGGTAGTCGGCGTTCCGGTCGCGGAAAGACCGCTGCGCCTCCGAGCGGACGCGCGCAAAAGTCTTATCCTCCGCCAGTGCGCGGCGCAGACCGTTGAGGCTCATGACAGAAACTCCTAGGGTGGGTCCAAGGGCAGGCAACACAAATGCCCGGAAATTCAGATGAATGCCGGGTCATTCCAGCCTACCTCTACCCCCAGCCACAGGAGTTCCTTTTGCAGCCTTCGGAAGCTACGCATTCCAATACCCCGCAGGACACCAAGACGGTGCTGGTCACTGGCGCCACCGGCTACATCGGCGGCCGCCTGGTCCCCCGGCTCCTCGAAGCCGGCCACACGGTCAAGGTCCTGGTCCGCACCCCGCAGAAGATCGCCGATGTTCCCTGGCATGACCAGGTGGAGATCATCGAGAACAGCCTCTCGGACGCCGACGGCCTCACCGATGCCCTGGCCGGTGTGGACGTCCTGTATTACCTGGTCCATTCCATGGCGTCCGGCAGCGGATTCGAGGCCAAGGAAGAAGCCATGGCCCGGCTCGTGGCTGGAGCCGCGGCGGAGGCCGGCGTGGACAGGATCGTCTACCTGGGCGGACTGCACCCGGAGAACGAGGAACTGTCCATTCACATGCGTTCCCGCGAAACCGTGGGCAAGGTATTCCTCGACTCCCCGGTGGACGCGATAGTGTTCCAGGCCGGTGTGGTGATCGGTTCGGGGTCGGCGTCGTTCGAGATGATCCGGCACCTCGCCGAAACCCTCCCCGTCATGCCCGCCCCCAGCTGGGTCAACAACCGGGTGGAAGCCATCGCGGTCCGCGATGTCCTGCACTACCTCGTGGCTGCAGCGGCGCTCCCGGGGAAGCTGAACCGTTCCTTTGACATCGGTTCCCGGGACGTCCTGAAGTACAAGCAGATGATGAACGAGTACGCAGTGGAGCGTGGGCTCCCGCGTCGGCTGGTCGTCGCGCTTCCCGTGCCGGCACCGAAGCTCGCCGGTTTGTGGGTGGCCCTGGTAACACCCATCCCCTTGTCCATGTCCCTGCCTTTGGTGCAGTCGCTCCAACATGACGCGGTGTCGCGGGAGCACGACGTCGACCGTTACTTTCCGCAGCCCGACGGCGGCCTGACGCAGTACCGCCGCGCCGTCGCTTTGGCGTTGGGCAAGGAACGGGACGGGCAGGTGGAGACCACTTGGGCCAATGCCGGCATCGACGCCGATCCCCTTCCCAGCGACCCCGACTGGGCAGGCTACAAAGTGTTCCTCGACGAACGGACGTTCCACAGCGAGGCCAGGCCGGAGCATGTCTGGACCATCATCGAGGGCATCGGTGGCAAGAACGGCTGGTACTCCCTGCCCTTGGCCTGGCGGATCCGCGGCTGGCTGGACAAGCTTCAGGGCGGTGCTGGTTTGTTGCGGGGACGCCGGCATCCCAAGACCCTCAACGCCGGCGAGGTAGTGGATTGGTGGCGGGTGGAGGCCATCGACCGCGGGCACCTGCTGCGGTTACGGGCCGAAATGCGGGCCCCGGGCGGGGCCTGGCTGGAGCTGGCAGTGGAGGCCGACGGCGACGGCAGCCTCTACAAACAGCGCGCCATTTTCTTCCCGCGCGGACTGGCCGGTCGGCTCTACTGGCTGGGTGTCTACCCGTTCCACGGTTTCATCTTCCCGTCCATGGCCCGCAACATTTCGGCAGCGGCCATCACCCTCCAGGAGAGCTCGTCCACGTCCACCGGTTCAGGGGTGGCCGGCGGAACCCCGTAGGATGTTGGGAGCTAAAAAGCTTCACCACCACCATTCACGGAGGACCCATGGCCCTGAGCGCATCCACCACCCTGCCGCACAGCGTTGACCGCGTAGCTGCCGTATTTGTTGACGAAGAATTCCTGCGTCACACGAGCGAACTGGTGGGCGGCTCCCTGGAATCGTTCACGATCGACGGCGATCCCGCCGGTGCTTTCAGCACCGTTACCGTCCGCACCCTGCCCACCACGCGCCTGCCGGACATTGCCCGGAAGTTTGTTGGCGAGACCCTCAAGGTCACCCAGACCGAGCAGTGGGAAGCTCCTGCCGCCGATGGCTCGCGTGCCAGCAACATTGCCCTGAAGATCTCGGGTGCGCCCTTGGACGTCACGGCCGTCCAGCGCCTTGTGGCCGACGGCGGCAACACCCGGATCGAGCTTGAGGGCAACGTCTCTTCCTCGGTTCCGTTCCTTGGCGGCAAGATCGCCGACGCCGCGGAACCGATGGTGGGCAAAGCACTGAACATCCAGTCGCAGCAGGCCCAGGCCTGGCTCGAAAGCCACTAAGCGTGGAGATCCCTGCAATCCTTGCGGTTGTCCTGATCGTTGCCGGAGTGTGGTCCCTGGTTGTGTGGCCGCAGTTCCTCAAGCGCGTCATGAAGGACCCCCGCGCCCGCGACGCCGCCGGCAAGGCCACCAAGTTCCTCACGGTCCACGTTGTGCTGGTCACCATCTCCATGGTGCTGGGACTCGCGACGGCGGCCATTGGGATTGCGGGCCTCGTCGCCTGAGTTTCACCCAACTGAGTCGCAGCAGAGAGCGTTATGAGAGCTGATAACGCGCTCTGCTGCTACTCCGTTGGGTAAGATGGACAGTGGTGTGCCGGGAAGTCTGGTCGGCGGAGCCTTTGTGCTCCCCTTAGACCGATTGATTCCCGCAAGTTAAGGAGCCCCCGTGGCCCGGAAACCCCCAGCAACCCCTCAGCAGCCCGGCAGTTCAAGCGCAGTCTTCTCCCGCTCCAGTTATCCCGAGTACCGCCGGATCCTTTCGATCCTGCGCACGGAAACAGTTGGCGGCGCCCTCCTTCTGGCTGCCACCGTGATTGCCCTTGTCTGGGCCAACTCCCCTGCAGCCGATGGCTACTTTGCCCTCCGCGATGTCAAGATCGGCTACGAGCCCTGGCACCTTGAGTTGAGCCTCGGCCATTGGGCCTCGGACGGCCTGCTTGCAGTGTTCTTCTTCCTTGCGGGTCTTGAGCTCAAACGCGAATTCGTAGCCGGCGAGCTCCGCAAACCCGCCAAAGCAGTGGTTCCCGTGGCCGCGGCGGTTGGCGGCGTTGTGGTTCCTGCGGTCATCTTCGTCTTGTTCAACCTGGGTTCACCCGAAACGCTCAAGGGCTGGGCCATTCCCACAGCCACCGATATCGCCTTCGCCCTGGCAGTGCTGGCGGTCATCAATACCCACCTGCCGGCCGCCCTCCGGACCTTCCTGCTGACATTGGCCGTGGTGGATGACCTCATCGCTATCGGAATCATCGCGTTCTTCTATTCCACCGGACTCCAGCCGCTCATGCTACTGGCCGCCCTGGTACCCCTTGCCCTCTTCACCTTCCTGGTCCAAAAGCGGATCCGCAGCTGGTACTTGCTCATCCCGCTCGCCTTGGCCACGTGGGGGTTCGTCCACGCTTCCGGGATCCACGCCACGGTGGCCGGAGTGCTGTTGGGCTTCGCCGTTCCGGTCCTCGCCAGCGGCAAGAAGGGCGAGCCGGCCGAGGGAATGGCCGAGCACTTCGAGCACCGCCTGCGCCCGTTCTCAGCGGGCTTTGCCGTGCCGGTGTTCGCGTTCTTCTCCGCAGGCGTAGCCCTGGGCGGATTCGATGGCATGGGGGCAGCACTCACCGATCCCGTGGCGGTTGGCATCGTGGCAGCACTGGTGGTGGGTAAGGCCGTGGGTGTCTTCGGCACTACCTTCCTGGTCACTAAGACCACCCGTGCAAGCCTCGATTCCAGCATTGCCTGGATCGACCTCTTCGGGCTGGCACTTCTGGCCGGCATCGGCTTCACGGTCTCGTTGCTGATCGGCGAACTGAGCTTCGGCTCGGATTCCCCGCACGGCGACCACGCCAAGGTAGCCATCCTGGCAGGTTCGTTGATCTCGGCGCTGCTGGCCGCCGTCGTACTGAGGGCCCGCAACCGGCGTTACCGCCAGGTTCAGGCGGAGGAAGAGCGGGACGACGACGGCGATGGCGTACCTGACGTCTTTGCCCGCGCCTGACGGGCCGGGTTGCCGAGCTGCGGCTGCGGCTCCGGCTGCGGCTGCGGCTGCGGCTGCGGCTGCGGCTGCGGCTGCGGCTGCTGGCAGAGGTTAGGCGGTGGCCTGGTTGAGCGCATCCTCGGCAGCAACCCAGGAGATCATGGCGCACTTGACGCGGGCCGCATAACGGGCCACGCCCTCAAAAGCGGCAGCGTCTCCGAGGACCTCCGGGTCCGCCTGGACTTTCCCGCGGGACCTCAAGACCTCGCGGAAGTTCTCGATCACGGCGTGCATTTCCGCCACGGACATTCCCTCGCCCAGTTCGCTGAGCACTGAGGCCGAGGCCATGGAAATGGAGCAGCCCGCCCCGTCCCAGCTGATCTGCTGGACTGTTCCGTCCGCAACGGCGAGCCGCAGCGTGACTTCATCACCACACACCGGGTTCAGTTGGTGTGATTGGCCGGTGGACGCTCCTTCGGGGGCTGCTGTTTCAGCCAGGCCGCTGCCGTGCCGCTGCTTGGAGTGGTCCAGGATGATCTGTTGGTACAGCTGGTCAAGACTCATGGTGGTTGTTGCCTGTTCGGTGGTTGTTGCCTGTTCGGTGGTTGCAGCCTGCTTCAGTGCTGCCGGCTAGGCCTGGAAGTAGGCCCGGACCCCGGAAACGGCGTCGAGGAAAGCGTCTACGTCATCCGTGGTGTTGTAGAGGTAGGTACTCGCCCGGGTGGTGGCCGTCAGTCCCAGGCGGCGGTGCAATGGCTGGGCGCAGTGGTGACCGACGCGGACGGCGATGCCGCGATCATCCAGGAACTGACCGACGTCGTGCGCGTGGACACCGGCGACGTCGAACGCGGCCAGACCGATCCGCTCGACCCCCGAAGCCGGCCCGACCACCCTGATGCCGTCGATCCCCTCAAGACCTTTCACGAGGCGTTGTCCCAGCGTGGTTTCCCAGGCGTGGATGCGCTCGATGCCGGTCTCGGTGAGGTAGTTCACCGCGGTGGCGAGTGCCACGGCCTGGGAGATGCGCTGGGTACCGGCTTCGAACCGCTGGGGTGCCGGCAGGTACTCAGCGCGCTCCATGGTCACGGTGGTGATCATGGAGCCGCCGGTGAGGAAGGGCGGCAGGACGTCCAGGAGTTCCTGCTTGCCGTAGAGCACCCCGACACCGGTAGGGGCCAGCATCTTGTGGCCGGAAAACACAGCGAAGTCCACGTCCAGTTCCTTGACGTCCACTGCCATGTGGGGCACCGACTGGCAGGCGTCCAGAACCACCAAA
>NZ_JABMCX010000137.1 GCF_013179505.1 Paenarthrobacter sp. CM16
CTTCGCCGGATGGCCTACAGGGCGCAGAGAGGGGCGGAAACATTGAAATCACGGTCCTGGATCTTGCTACCGGGACTAGCCGGATCCATGTACTCCATGAACACTTGGAAGCCGATGACCACAACGCCCCGGCTCTCCTGATCCGGACGGATGGGCGCTATGTGGCGATGTATGCCAAACACAAGACGGACAATTACTCCCGCTGGCGGGTCTCGGTCCGGCCGCACGACGCGTCAGAGTGGGAGCCGGAGCAGCAGTTCGACTGGACAGAACTAGCTCAGGGCCGTGGTGCCACTTATTCAAACCTTCACGCTATGGGCACGGAGGGCAGGGTCTACAACTTTGTCCGCGCCATCAACGACGATCCCACACTGATGATCTCCGAAGACGACGCCAGTACCTGGAGCTACGGCGGCAAGCTCTTCACCCGGCCCAAGGTGGGCTACGTCAATGGCTACACGCGCTATTCCGGCAACGGTACGGACCGGATAGACCTCATCACCACGGACCACCACCCGCGCGATTTCAACAACAGCATTTACCACGGATACCTCCAGGACAACGCCCTCCACGATGCCTCGGGAAACGTGGTCAATGCACCGGTCATCGGTTCCTCCGGCATCAACCAAACAGCCCTGACCACCATTTTCGAAGCCGGAACAACGCTCGACGGCGACGTCCTCACCCACGGTTGGACTACTGACTTGCGCCGGCAGGGCACGGAACTGGCCGCAATCGTCACCTGCCGGGCCAATGACGTCAACGGACCGCTGCAGCGGGAGCAAATGCTCGACGTCGATGATCACCGCCTGCTGTACGCGCGCTTTGACGGCGCGCGCTGGAAACTGCACCCGCTCGCCGTCGCAGGTCCTGGCCTGCTGCCGCACGAGCAGGACTACACCGGGCTGGGTGCGGTGGATCCGAATGACCTGAACCGCGTCTACATCTCCACACCCGTGGATCCGCGGACGGGTGAAACCACCGCAAACTATGAAATCTACCGGGGCGTGACGGCCGATTCAGGCATGAACTGGACGTGGGAAGCCATCACCGAGGGATCTGCGGTGGACAACCTCCGCCCCATGGTGGTCCCGGGTGATGAGGCCGTACACGCCGTGTGCTGGTTCCGAGGGAGCATGAGTTCCTCGCAGAGCTACTCAACGGAGATCGTGGCGGCCATCTCATCGCCGAGGGGTTAGCTCTCGGCCCTTTCAACCTCCTGAAAGTGCCGAGAGCTGACCCCTCGCGGGGATTCCTAGGCGAACTTGGCCAAGGGGTTGGCCAAGCGTCCGGCCATCTGCAGCCCGCCGGAGGGGTCCGAAATGTCCAGCATCTGCTGGTTGTTCCTCAGCTGCAGGCGGTTGAGGCAGGAGAGCTCGAAGTCCGGTGCGAACAGATCGTGCATGGCGAACTGGTCCGCCAGCTCCGGGTGGCGTTGCTGGTATTCCCGCAGCACAGCGGCCGCGGTTCCCCAGAACTCGTCCTCGCGCAGCGTCCCGTCCTCCACAAGGATCGCGCCCAGGAACCGGAAGATGCAGTCGAAGACGTCGGTGAAAATGGCCAGGACCATTTCCTCGGCAGGGATCTCGGCCTTGATGCGGGAGACTTCCTCGGGAAGTTCCAGCCGGTCCCCCATCACCACGATTTCCTCCGCGATGTCCTTCATGATCGCGCGGACCGGTACGCCGTCTTCGAGGATCAGGATGACGTTTTCGCCGTGCGGCATGAACGCGAGCTCGTACTCGTAGAGGCAATGGACCAACGGCACGAGGTAGGCCTCAAAGTAGCGGCAAAGCCACTCGGTGGGTGCCAGGCCGGATCGCTGAATAAGCGCAGACACCACGGAGTCTCCGTCAGCGTCCACGTGCAGCAATGACGCCATGGTAGCCAGCTGCTGCCCGTCCTTGAGCAACGGCAGCGGACTTTCCCTCCACAGGGCCGAGAGCATCTTCCGGTAGGGCGACCCCTTTGCCGAAGCGGCCTCGTAGTAGTGGTTGTGGTAGCCGATGGCAGCGGTTTCACGGATCATGGCCAGGCCCCGGTCCTGGAGCTCCTGGTCATTGCCGAGCAGTTCCTGCAGCCAGTCATTGATGGCCGGAGTGGCCCTCATGTACTGCGGGGACAGTCCCCGCATGAAGCCCATGTTCAGCACCGACATGGCCGTCTTGATGTAGGCCTTTTCCGGGTAGTCGGTGTTGAAGAACGTCCGGATGGACTGCTGTGCCTGGTACGAGTCTTCACCGGTTCCGAGGTTCACGATGTGGCGCTGGGCGATTTCTGCCGCGAACGTCACCGTGAGCTTGTTGTCCCACTGCCAAGGGTGGACCGGCATGAGGAGGTAGTCCTCGGGGTCCAATCCGGAGGCGGACAATTCTGCGGTGAACCATGCAAGGGTTGCCGGACCAAGTTCGGCCTCGAAGTGCGTCCGGTAATCCAAACCCGCGCTCGAGGTGAACACTGCCCTGCTGCGGTGCACGGCGATCCACTGCAACTTCACGGTTGCCCCGGTTTCCGGTGCGAACGCGTGGTAGTCCGCAATCCCGAATCCCAGCCGGCCGTTGTTGGCCACGAAGCACGGATGGCCCTCGGTCATGCTGTGCTCGATTGCCTGGAAGTCCGCGGCCCGGTCAGCACCACCGGTGACACCGGCAGCCAATTCTGCCGAGCTAACCGGCTTGCCCTGCTTGTAGGCGTGGCTGGCCAGCGTGCTGCTGATTTCCTCGAGATACACGGGCAGCATGTCCTGGCGGATGGCCAGGGCCTCGTGGAATTCGGCAATGAAGTCCAGCGCGTCCACCGGAAGTTCCTCGCCAGCCCGCAACCGGGCAATGGATTCCGGAGAAACGGACCAGTGATCCAATTCCAGGAGGCGGGCCCGGAAGCGGTATTCCGTCGTATCGTCGTCGCTGACTACTTTGTACAGCCCGACGCCGGAGCCCTCTTCGCGGATCAGCTCCGGGACCAGGATGCGCTCGTGCGAGAACTCGGCGATCGCCTTCCGGACCAAGTGCCGGTTGGCGACGGACCAGCGCTCGGGGGTCAGGTGGGACACGGGATCGGCCGCTTGGTTCAGGGTCTCTTCGGTGGTGCCGGCAGTGGTGGTCACAGGGATTCTCCTCTGGTCGCCGCGGCGGGCGCGGCCAGAATCGGGGTCAGGGTAGCAAGGAAATCCTCGCGGGTGCAGAAGCTCAGCAGCCCCTGCTTGTGGTCTTCGGCAGGATCGACGGCGGGAAGGGTCACCACGCCGTGGGGCCGGAAGCCCACCTTTTCATTCAGGACATGAATTTTATGGTTACGGGCGTCAGGTTCGACCACCACCCGCAGGGTTGCAGGATCAGCGAACAGTTCGGCCATCACGGATTGCATCACGGCAGTGGTGAAACCGTGCTGTGGCTCGCCGTTGGGCGGGGAGACCAGGAGGTGCATTCCGACGTCACCATGCCGGACTTCATAAACGTCCGCCAACGGCGATGACTCCGGGCGGTACCGCTCCATCAGGAAGGCGGGAACACCGTCGTCGAGCCCCAGGAACGCCTGGTGATGACCGGACTCGGCAATCCTTGAGTACTCCTCCACAACGTCCTGCTCGGTGGCCGAAACCATGCCCCAGAACCGTGCATACTCCTGGCTGACCCAGCTGTGGAGGACAGGTGCGTCCGCTTCGGGATGGACCGGCCGGAACGTGAAGCTCATACGGTGGCTCCAGCGGTTTCGGGCAGGCCGGCAGGTTCTGCGGGAGTGGCCGGAGCCGGCGCGCCGAACTGTTGGAAGGCAATGCTGCGCTCGATCGGGTAGACCTCCCGGCCCGTGATCTCCCGCAGGATGCAGGAGTTGCGGTAGGCCGCCATGCCAAGGTCCGGGGTGACGAAGCCGTGCGTGTGCAGCTCGGCGTTTTGAACGAAGATTTCGCCGGGTTCAACGCCGGTCCCGTAGTTGCGCCCGACGTCGAACCGGCCCTTGGCATCACGGCGAATCCGGTCTTGGATGCCGGCCGTGAAGGCGGGCTCCTTGTAGGTGTACCCGGTAGCGAGGACCACGGCCTCGGTCTCAAGGGTGTAGTCGCGGCCGTGTTCTTCGTGGTGCAACTGGAGAGTGTGGGTTCCCGTGGCGGGGTTCCACTCCGCTGCGGTCAGCGAGGAGTGCGTGTGCAACTGGGTGTCCACCATGCCGGAGAGGCTCTTGGTGTAGAGGAGGTCGTAGATGTCGTCAATCAGGTCCGCGTTGATGCCCTTGTACAGGTTCTTCTGGCTCTTGATCAGTGAATCACGTTGCTCGCCCGGGAGTGAGTGGAAGTAATCCACGTACTCCGGCGACGTCATCTCCAGGGTGAGCTTGGTGTACTCCAGCGGGAAAAAGCGGCCCGAGCGGGTGACCCAGTTGAGCTGGTATCCGTAGACGTCAATTTCCTGAAGCAATTCGTAGTACAGCTCGGCGGCGCTCTGGCCGCTGCCCACGATCGTGATGCTGCGCTTGGACTGCAGCTCACTCTTCCTCGACAGGTAGTCCGCATTGTGGAGGACAAGTCCACCGGCGTCCACTATTCCTGCACAGGAGTCCGGGACATACGGGGAGGTGCCCGTGCCCAGGACCAGCCGGCGGGCGCGAAGCACCTCAGCACCCTCCGGGCCCTGCACCGAAAGCCGGTACACGCCGTCGTCGTACGTTACATCCAGCACATCCGTGCTAAAACGAACGGATTCAAGCTGTCCGGCCACCCACTGGCAGTACTGGTTGTACTCGGCGCGCAGCGGGTAGAAGTTCTCACGGATATAGAAGCGGTACAGACGGCCGGTCTGCTTGAGGAAGTTCAGGAAGGAGAACGGCGACGTCGGATCGGCCAGCGTCACAAGGTCCGCCATGAACGGGACCTGCAGGTGCGCCGGTTCAAGCATCATGCCGGGGTGCCAATCGAAGGACTCGCGACGATCCAGGAACACGCAGTCCAGGTCCCCGACCGGCTCGCTCAGGGCGGCCAGGCCCAGGTTGAAAGGCCCGACGCCGATTCCGGCGACATCGTAGATGGTGTCTTGGGTGCTCACGCTGCAGCCTCCGTGGTGTTCGCCAGCAGGCCGCTGCCCGTCCGGCGGATAAGTTCGATGATTTCCTGAATGTCCCTCAGGCTCGCCTCGGCGTTGAGGAGGGTGAATTTGAGGTAGTGGCGCCCAGCCACCTTGGTTCCCGCCACAACAGCCTCGCCGGAAGCGAAGACTGCGGCGCGGATGGCGGGATTGAGGACGTCTGCGGCATCCTCGTCGAGTAGCACGCCGTCAACCATGGGGCGGTAGCGGAACACCAAAGTGCTGAGCTGCGGTGCGGCGGCAAGCTCGAACTCCGAGTCATCAGCCAACAACGTTCCCACCCGGGCGGTGAGGTCGATCGCTTCGTCGAAGAGTGCACCGATGGCATCGGCGCCCATGATGCGGAGGGTCAGCCACAGCTTAAGGGCATCGAAACGTCGGGTGGTTTGAATGCTCTTATCCACTTGGTTGGGGATGTCGGCCCTGGCCGCGCTCTCCGGATTCAGGTAGTCGGCGTAGTAGGTGACATGGCCCATCATGGAGCCGTTGCGGACCAGGACAGCGCTGGAGCTGACCGGCTGGAAGAAGGTTTTGTGGAAGTCCACAGTGACGGAATCGGCAAGGTGGATTCCGTCCAGGAGGTGGCGGTGGCGGCCGGAAACGATGAGCCCTCCACCGTAGGCGCCGTCCACGTGCAGCCAGGAATCGTAGGCGCGGACCAACGCGGCCATTTCGGACAGCGGGTCAACCGAACCGAAGTCCGTGGTTCCGGCAGTAGCTACTACCGCCATCGGGACCAGGCCGGCGTCGTGCGCTTCCGCCAAAGCAGCCGCGAGTGCGGTGGGATCCATGCGGTGGTCATCGGTGGTGGGCACTGCGATTACGGCGTCGAAACCCAAGCCCAGCATCGAAGCAGACTTTTGGATGCTGAAGTGGCTGTCCACGGAGGTGAAGATCCGGAGCCTGTCCAGCAGGAGCGGCAGGCGGGCGTCCCCCTTGGCTGCCCGCAGCTTGGCGACAGCATGGTTGCGGGCAATCAGCAGCGCCTGGAAGTTGGACTGGCTGCCGCCGGACGTAAACACTCCGTCAGCTTCTTCGGTAAAGCCGATGCGCTCCGCCGTCCAGTCAATGAGGCGGCGCTCGATCATGGTTGCGCCGGCACTCTGGTCCCAGGTATCCATGGAGGAATTCACAGCCGAGAGGACGGCCTCCCCCACCAACGCCGGAATGACCACCGGGCAGTTCAGGTGTGCCGCGTAACGCGAATCGTGGAAGTAGATGGCGTCCTTCAGGTAGAGCTCATCGAGCTCTTCCAAGGCCGCGGCCGTGTCCGGCAGCGGGCTGTCAAGATCGACGGCACCAACTTTGGCCTTCAGTTCAGCATGCCCGACGCCGGTAAACGGCTGGGAGGTGCGCTGGACCTTGGTGGAGACCGCGTTGACCCCCTGAAGGACCTGAGCGACGTAACTGGGTGAATTTCGTGCGTTGAACAGCTGGTTGGTGGCAGCGAGGGCCAGTTCCACTTTGGAGCCAAAATCCTGCTCCTGAGCGATCCGCTCTTCGACACTGGGTGACGTCACGTCAGCTTCCTTCCATTGCGTTGGGGCGCTTGTTAGCAAGGTAAGCCTTACTTAGGTAAGCCTTTCCGTCAAACTTTTGTGACCTATTTCGCCTAGAAGGCGTTTTCTCACCGATGCAACACCGGTCAACGCGTCATTGACTTTTATTCAGGCAGCAGAAGGTGCAAGATATGGCACTTAGCCTCGGAGTAGAGTGCTGGGACAATCCACTGTTTACGGTTGGAGACCACATGAAGGACCACGCGCACGAACGCCTCGGCTTCCGCGAGATCGACGAGCACGGCAACGCCGTCCAAGCGGTCAGCCCCCATCTGCCGGAGCCCGTGGAACCGACACGCAAGCGGGCCATGGTCAACCCGTTCATAATTGCCCTCTGGGTACTGGATGCCGGCTTGGCGTGGCTTGGCCTATGGGCACTGACGACGTCAGTCGGGGCCATAGTGAGCTCTCCGGAATTCGTCCAACCCGCCGAATCGGCCGAGTCAGCCCAAATGAAGTTCATCATGCTCTCCAACGCGCCCTACGTACTGTTGGCCGCCTTGCTGATCACTGCCGGCCTGCTGTTCTGGCACGCGGTTCAGTGGCAAAGAAAGCGGCCGGCCAGGTAACGGATACCTGACCGGCCGCCTTGGCACGGTGTTTAACTGAGCTGCGCTTAGTTGAACTGCTTGCTTGGTCGAACTTCTTGCTTATTCGAACTGCTTGCTTAGAGGACCGTGGCCCCCAGGACGCACTTGATCTCCGCGGCAGGCTTGGTCACCTCTGCGTTGGCGACCCAGTCGAGCGCCTTGCCCGCTGCGGCGTCCTTGAAGGTCTGCTCCCCGCGGGCGAGGACGGCCGAGGTCTTCGGGTCCACCCAGCTGACGGTAATTTTGACCGTCCCCTTGGTTCCCTCAGGAGGAGTCACGGTCCCCTTCGCTGTGACCTTCCCCTGCGCAGTATCGCAGGAGGTCATCTTGGTGGCTTCGATGATGCCGGTACCGGGGTTGGCAGGTTTTGCCTCACCGGTGGTGGCGGCTTGGGTTGTAGTTGACGACGGCGATGTCCCCGCCTCGTTGCTCGGGGACGACGAACAACCGGCGAGTGCGGCTGCCGAAACAAGCACCCCCGCAATGCACGCAACAGTCTTCTTCATGGTCTGGCTACCTGGTTCTTTCTGGGTTGTACGTTGGTTGAAAATGCGCGGCAACCGGGGTTGGGGCCCCGATTGCCGCGCACTTTTTGTCCTATGCCTCGGAACGCTTGCGGCGTCCAACGAGGAACAGGAACAGCCCCGCGCCAACTACCAGCAGGCTGATGGGCAACACGGTGAGGACAGCTCCCGTGTTGGCCAACGGACCCGAAGGCTGGCTCGGAACCACCGGCGGAAGAGTCACAACAGCACTTGCAGGTGGTGTAGTGACCGGGGGTCCCGTCGGAGGCGTACCCGTTGCGGTTGCCGTGTTGGCAACCTCACCGGCATTGATATCCGCCTGGGTGATCGCATACGTTGCCGTAGCGGTCACGGTCTCACCGGGAAGCAGGGTTCCTGCAACGCCGGGCCAGGTGTAAGCCAGGGCCGAAAGGCCAGGCATCGGATCGTTGATGGCGACGTCCGTCAGCGGGACGTTTCCGGTGTTCCTGGCGGTGAACGTGTACGTGATCACGTCACCCACTTGGGTGGGGTCTCCAACAGCCGAGGCATCGGCCGTCTTGGTGAACTCCAAGCCCGCGCTCGGGGTCAACGGAGTATCCGTTTCACCCGGAGGAGGCGTCACCGGCGTACCGGTGGGCGGAGTGCCGGTGGTGGTGGCCGAGTTGGCCACGTGACCGGCGTTGATGTCGGCCTGGGTGATGGCGTACGTTGCCGTAGCCGTCACCGTCTGACCGGGCAGGAGCTCGCCGGGGGTACCCGGCCAGGTGTAAATCAGGGCCGAGAGGCCAGCCAGCGGATCCGTGATGGATACGTTGGTCAGCTTCACATTGCCCGTGTTCTTGGCCGTGAAGTTGTAGGTGATCACGTCACCCACCTTCGACGGACCATCGGTTGCCGGAGCCACAGCTGTCTTGCTGAACTCCATGGCCGGAGCCGGGGTCAACGGAGTATCCGTCTCTCCCGGAGGAGGCGTCACCGGAGGACCAACAGGCGGTGTGCCCGTAGTGGTTGCCGAGTTCGCCACGTGGCCGGCATCAATGTCAGCCTGGGTGATGGCGTACGTTGCCGTAGCCGTCACTGTCTCACCGGGCAGCAGTGTTCCTGCGACGCCGGGCCAGGTGTAGGTCAATGCCGAGAGACCAGCCAGCGGATCCGTGATGGAAACGTTGGTCAGGGTCACGTTGCCCGTGTTCTTGGCCGTGAAGTTGTAGGTGATCTTGTCACCCGCAACGGTGGGGTTCTGAACAGCGGAGACGTCCGCGGACTTGGTGAACTCCATGGCCGGCGCCGGGGTCAACGGGGTGTCCGTTGTTCCCGGAGGAGGCGTGACAGGAGGACCAACAGGCGGAGTACCGGTGGTGGTCGCCGAGTTGGCGACATGACCGGCGTCGATATCGGCCACAGTGATGGCGTACGTTGCCGTAGCCGTCACGGTCTGACCCGGCAGCAGCTCGCCGGGGGTGCCCGGCCAGGTGTATGCCAGGGCGGACAAGCCCGCCAGAGGATCGCTGATGGAGACGTTCTTCAGCGTCACGTTGCCGGTGTTCTTAGCCGTGAACGTGTACGTGATCACGTCACCTGCAACGGACGGATCCTGAACAGCCGAATCGTCAGCGGACTTGGTGAACTCCATTGCCGGAGCCGGGGTCAACGGAGTATCCGTGGTTCCCGGAGGAGGCGTTACCGGCGGGCCGGTGGGAGGAGTGCCGGTGGTCGTGGCGCTGTTCGCGACATGACCGGCGTCGATATCAGCCTGGGTGATGGCGTACGTTGCCGTAGCCGTCACTGTCTCACCGGGCAGCAGTGTTCCTGCAGCGCCGGGCCAGGTGTAGCTCAGCGCCGAGAGACCAGCCAGCGGATCCGTGATGGACACGTTGGTCAGAGTCACGTTGCCTGTGTTCTTCGCAGAGAAGGTGTACGTGATCACGTCACCGGCCTTCGAAGGATCCTGGACAGCTGAGGCGTCAGCGGACTTGCTGAACTCCATTGCCGGAGCCGGGGTCAACGGAGTATCCGTGGTTCCCGGAGGAGGCGTTACCGGCGGGCCGGTGGGAGGAGTGCCAGTGGTCGTGGCGCTGTTGGCGACATGACCGGCGTCGATATCAGCCTGCGTGATGGCGTACGTTGCCGTAGCCGTCACCGTCTGCCCCGGAAGCAACTCGCCCGGTGTACCCGGCCACGTGTACGTCAGAGCCGACAGACCAGCCAGGGGATCGGTGATCGTGACGTTCTTCAACGTGACGTTGCCGGTGTTCTTCGCAGAGAAGGCATACGTAATAACGTCGCCAACCTTGGAAGGATCCTGGACGGATGAGTCATCCGCGGACTTGCTGAACTCCATTGCCGGCTTCGGGACCAGCGGAGTATCCGTGGTTCCCGGAGGAGGCGTTACCGGCGGGCCGGTGGGAGGAGTGCCAGTGGTCGTGGCGCTGTTGGCGACATGACCGGCGTCGATATCAGCCTGAATGATGGCGTACGTTGCCGTAGCCGTCACGCTCTGCCCCGGGAGCAGCTCGCCGGGGGTGCCCGGCCAGACGTACTCAAGGGCGGACAGGCCTGCCAGCGGATCCGTGATGGACACGTTGGTGAGGTTGACGTTGCCGGTGTTCTTCGCCGTGAACGTGTAGGTGATCAGGTCACCTGCAACGGACGGGTCTTGAACAGCCGAATCGTCAGCCGTCTTGGTGAACTGCATCGCCGGAGCCGGGGTCAACGGAGTATCCGTAGTTCCCGGAGGAGGCGTTACCGGCGGACCAACAGGCGGAGTGCCCGTAGTTGTTGCCGCGTTCACCACGTGGCCTGCGTTGATGTCAGCCTGGGTAATCGCATACGTTGCCGTAGCGGTTACCGTCTGGCCCGGCTGCAGCTCGCCCGGAGTGCCCGGCCAAGTGTAGGCCAGTGCCGAAAGACCAGCCAAAGGATCGTCAATGGTGACGTTCTTCAGCGTGACATTGCCGGAGTTCTTCGCCGTGAAGGTGTAAGTGATCTGGTCACCAACAACTGCAGGTTTCTGAATGGCAGAGGCGTCCGAGCTCTTGGTGAACTCCATGGCCGGAGCCGGGGTCAACGGGGTGTCCGTTGTTCCCGGAGGAGGCGTCACAGGAGGACCAACCGGCGGAGTACCCGTGGTGGTGGCGCTGTTGGCAACATGACCGGCGTCGATATCAGCCTGCGTGATGCCATACGTAGCCGTTGCCGTTACCGTCTGGCCCGGCAGCAACTCGCCCGGAGTACCCGGCCAGCTATAAGCCAAAGCCGAGAGACCAGCCAGCGGATCCGTGATGGACACGTTGGTCAGCGTGACGTTACCCGTGTTCTTGGCCGTGAAGGTGTAAACGATGCGATCGCCCACAACCGACGGGTCCTGAATACCGGAAGCGTCTGCCGCCTTGGTGAACTCCATTGCCGGAGCCGGGGTCAACGGAGTATCCGTCGTTCCCGGAGGAGGCGTCACAGGAGGACCAACCGGCGGGGTGCCGGTGGTGGTTGCCGAGTTGGCGACGTGACCGGCGTTGATGTCGGCCTGGGTGATGGCGTACGTTGCCGTAGCCGTCACCGTCTGACCGGCTTGGAGCTCGCCGGGGGTACCCGGCCAGGTGTAGGTCAGAGCCGAGAGACCAGCCAGCGGATCCGTGATGGATACGTTGGTCAGCTTCACGTTGCCAGTGTTCTTCGCGGAGAAGGTGTACGTGATCACGTCACCAACCTGTGAAGGATCCTGGACAGCCGAAGCGTCAGCAGACTTGGTGAACTCCATCGCCGGAGCCGGGGTCAACGGAGTATCCGTGGTTCCCGGAGGAGGCGTTACCGGCGGACCGGTGGGAGGAGTACCCGTAGTCGTCGCCGCATTGGCAACATGTCCGGCGTCGATATCAGCCTGCGTGATGCTGTACGTTGCCGTAGCCGTTACGGTCTGGCCCGGAAGCAACTCGCCGGGGGTACCCGGCCAGGTGTATTCAAGGGCAGACAAACCGGCCAGCGGGTCATTGATGACCACACCGGTGAGCTTCACGTTGCCCGTGTTCTTCGAGGTGAAGGTGTACGTAATAACGTCGCCAACCTTCGAAGGATCCTGGACAGCCGAAGCGTCGGCAGACTTGCTGAACTCCATCGCCGGAGCCGGGGTCAACGGAGTATCCGTAGTTCCCGGAGGAGGCGTCACAGGAGGACCAACAGGCGGGGTGCCAGTGGTCGTGGCGCTGTTCGCGACATGACCGGCGTCGATATCAGCCTGGGTAATGGCATACGTTGCCGTAGCCGTCACCGTCTGACCCGGAAGCAACTCGCCCGGAGTACCCGGCCAGGTGTACGTCAGAGCCGACAGACCAGCCAGCGGATCCGTGATGGACACGGTGGTCAGCTTCACGTTGCCGGTGTTCTTGGCCGTGAACGTGTAGGTGATCTGATCGCCTACAACAGACGGATCCTGGATTGCCGAAGCATCAGCAGACTTGCTGAACTGCATCGCCGGACCAGGAGTCAACGGAGTATCCGTGGTTCCCGGAGGAGGCGTCACAGCAGGACCGGTGGGAGGAGTGCCCGTGGTGGTCGCAACGTTCGCGACGTGACCAGCATCAATGTCCGCCTGCGTAATGGCATACGTTGCCGTAGCCGTTACGGTCTGGCCCGGAAGCAGCTCGCCGGGGGTACCCGGCCAGGTGTACGTCAGGGCAGACAAGCCAGCCAGCGGATCCGTGATGGACACGTTGGTGAGCTTCACATTGCCCGTGTTCTTCGAGGTGAAGGTGTACGTAATAACGTCACCCACAACCGAAGGATCCTGGACAGCTGAGGCGTCAGCGGACTTGCTGAACTCCATCGCCGGAGCCGGGGTCAACGGAGTATCCGTGGTTCCCGGAGGAGGCGTTACCGGCGGGCCGGTGGGAGGAGTGCCAGTGGTCGTGGCGCTGTTGGCGACATGACCGGCGTCGATATCAGCCTGCGTGATGGCGTACGTTGCCGTAGCCGTCACCGTCTGGCCCGGGAGCAGCTCGCCGGGGGTACCCGGCCATACGTACTCAA
>NZ_JABMCX010000138.1 GCF_013179505.1 Paenarthrobacter sp. CM16
CAAGGCATTGGCCCGGTGAATGTTCCCGGGCACTTCGTGGAGGCATTCGATGAACTTGCGCAGTTCAACAGCGGACTCCACCGGGCCGCCCCTGTCCATTTCCCTGAACCCCAACTGCGCGGCCTCCTTGCTGAGGGCACACTTGGCCCGCCGCACCTGCCGGGCCCGGATCTCCGGATTTCCCGGAAACCGCGAGTCCTCAAGGACCCTGAAAGCCGCCAACCGGTGCTTCAGATCCACCGCGGCCGCTGCGAACTCGGTTTGGTGCATGTTGGCACCATGGACCCGGTAGAAAGCCTGCACCGGCCCGTTGATCCGGCCCACATCCCAGGAACCCGCAGCCCGCAGCCAATACTCCAGGTCCCCCGAGTGCGGCAGGGTGGTGCTGTAAGCACCTACAGTGAGCACCGCCGCCGTCCTCATCACCGCCTCGGGCGAGAGGATGAAGTTCCTGCCCCTGGCGCAGGCCAGTGAAATCCACGCCCGGCCGCCCCAAACGGTCCACGTGCTGTGTTCATGGGCGGCAGCCGCCGGAGGCCTGTCCGTGAAGTCCCGGGGAAGGCCGTACACCATTCCCACCTTCGGATTGGCTTCCATCAGTGCCGCAGCCCGGGCCAGCGCCCCGGGGGCTATCAAGTCATCCGCGGACAGAAGCGTCACGTACCGGCCCCGGGCCCTGGAGAGGCCGTCGTTGTACGTTGCGATGTGACCCAGGTTTCTTTCGTGAAGCACCACGCTGATCCGGGGGTCCTCGGAGGCCAGCCGCCACGCCACGGCGGCGCTGCCATCAGTGGAGGCATCATCGACCACGATGACCTCGACGTCCACGCCTTCCTGTTCCAACGCGCTGGCAACAGCCTCAGGCAGGAAGTGTCCGTAGTTATAGCAAGGCACCACCACTGAAACACTGACCGGGTGGCGCAAGGGAACGGGCCGCATCAATTTCATTGGATGCCCTCCAATGCAGGAGAATTTCCCCGCCGGATCACCCGTGCCGGGACCCCTGCCCAGGTCTCCTCGGCCGGCACGTCGCTAAGAACCGCCGCACCCATGCCGATCGTGGCATTGGCACCGATCGAGGTGCGCTCGCGGACGCTGGCATTCATCCCGATGTAGGCGGCACGGCCAATATGCACGTTGCCGCCCAGGGACACTCCGGAGGCGAAGGTGGCAAAGTCGCTGATGTCGTCATCGTGGGTGAAGGTCACCCCTGGCATGGCCACTACATGGGTGCCGATGGTCACGGAGGCCGTCATGCTGACATGGGCCAGGAGAATGCTGCCCTTGCCGATCATGCAGCCTTCGGGTATTTGGACGGAGGGGTCGATCGCTGTGGCGTAGCGTTCTTCATCCAGGCCGAGGGTCCGGAGCCGCATCACCACAGCTTCCCGCCCGGTCCCCGACCCTATGCATACCAGCAACAGTGCATGGGGGAATTTCAGGGCGTCCCGCACTGGACCAAGGACGTGGGCGCCGTCCACCACCCGCCCCAGTTTGTCTTCGTCGTCGTCGAGGATTCCCACCACGTCAAAGGGCCCGTTGCTGCGAACCATCGCCAGGACTTCCCTGGCCAGGCCGCTGGCTGCGATGAGGAGAAGTTCGCTCATGTCAGTGGACCCGCTGCCCGAAGCACTGAATCGATGACCCGGACTTGGTCATGCAGTGAAAGCTGGTGGTAGAGGGGCAGGATGATTGTGTGGTCCGTCAGCCATTCTGTGGCCTGCAAGGACGCGTCGCCGGTGTCTTTTCCGGCGTATGCCGGTTGACGGTGGGCTGCCATGATTCCGCGTCGGGCAGAGATGCCGTCCTCGGCCATTACGGACATCAGCCCGTCCCGTCCCAGGGGAAAGCCGGGTCCGACTTCAAGCCAGCATGATTGGAAATTGCTGGTTCCGTAGTCCGGGTCGCTGACCAGCCGGAGCCCGTCAACACCTGCGAAGGCGTTGGCGTAGGTGGCGGCCAATTCCCGCCTCCGTTGGATGACCTCGTGGAGCCGGCCCAGTTGGACGAGTCCGACGGCGGCCTGAAGATCGGTCATGCGGTAGTTGAACCCGATCTCCAGGTACTCCTCCGGGGGAGCAAGAATGCTGGCATGCCGCTCGGCAGCAGAGACACTCATGGCGTGTTCCCGGAGGCGGCGCGAGGAATCGGCGACGTCCCGCCGTGAGGTGGAGAGCATGCCGCCCTCCCCTGTGGTGAGGACCTTTCGCGGGTGGAAGGACCAGGCCGCCACTTCCGCTCCTGCCCCCACAGGCCGGCCGTGGTATCGGGATCCAATGGCACACGCAGCATCTTCGACCACGGTGATCCCCAGGGGATCGCACAGCGCGCGGAGGGGAACCAGGTCAACGGGCACCCCGCCTTGATCAACGGCGATTACAGCTTTGGTGGCCTGAGTCAGTGCTGCCTGCACTGTCTCAGCGGTGACACAGCCGGTCAGGACGTCGACGTCGGCAAAGACCGGACGCGCTCCCACATACGTTGCCGCATTCGCTGTGGCGATGAAGGAGAACGATGGCACTACCACGTCATCCCCCGGGCCCACCCCGGCGGCCACCAGGGCCAAGTGCAGTGCGGTGGTGCAACTGGAAGTTGCCACGGCGAAGCCTGCCTGTTGCACCTGGCAGAACGCTTCCTCGAATTCGCGGACCTTGGGACCTTGGGCTACCCACCCTGAGGCGATCACCTCGGCCACTGCCTGGGCTTCCTCCACGCCCAGCCACGGCTTCATGACATCGATGCGTGCCAAGTGGAGCCCGGAGGTTGTCATCTTGCACCGCCTACCGTGGCGTCACTGTGGCTGGTGGTCCGCGTTGCGGCAATCTCTTCGCGCAGCGGCCGCCACCAGGCAACCAGCGAGCGCAGTCCATCCTCCAGGCCCACCGCAGCCTCGAAGCCGAGGTCCTGGCGTGCGGCCGAGGTATCGGCCAGGCGACGCGCCACACCGTTGACCGCCCTTTCCGGTCCATGCTCCAGGTGCAGGGGGGACTCCATGACATCAAGCAGCGTCCGGGCCAGTCCCGCGAGGCTGGTTTCGGTTCCGCTGGCCACGTTATAGACGCCCTCGGTGATGTTGCCGGCTGCCGCCAGGACGTTGGCCCTGGCTACGTCGGCGGTATGAATGAAATCCATGGTTTGCTGCCCGCTGCCGAAGACCAATGGCGGACGGCCATCGACGATCCGCTCCATCCAACGGACCAGCACTTCGGTGTAGAGCCCGTGTACGTCCATCCTTGGGCCGTAGACGTTGAAGTACCTCAGTGCCACGTAGTTCAGGCCTGACATCGCCCGAAAGCTCCTTGCCATTCCCTCGTTGAAGGATTTGGCTGCCCCGTAGAACGTGTCGTTGTTGTGATGGTGGTGGCGTTCGGTGGTTGGAAATTCTTCGGCCATGCCGTAGACCGAGGCACTGGAGGCCAGTACGAGCTTGTCCACAGGGTGTTCGGTGGCGGCTTCGAGCACGTTGAACGTCCCGTCCACCAGTACTTCAAGAGCCAACCGTGGTTCCTCGGCGCATTGGGTGATCCGGATGGCTGCCTGGTGGAACACCAGGTCTTTGCCGCGGGTGAGGTCGTGCACCAGGTCGCGGTCCCGCAGGTCACCATCCACCAGGTCCACCCGTTCACTGGCCAGGGCATCCTCCAAGTTTGCGAGGCGTCCCCGCACGAGGTTATCCAGGACGTCCACGTGCGCCGCACCGGCGTCGAGCAGTTGGTCTACCAGGGTGGACCCTATGGTTCCGGCGCCACCGGTGACCAGGACGTTGGCGCCCAGGAGGTTTTTCACCGTGCAACCTGGAGGTTGACTTCGTTGCCGGCCACCACGGTGGACTGCCCGTCGGTGCTCAGGCTTTGGGTGACGGCTTCCAGTACGGACAGGACACGGAGCCCGGATTCACCGCTGGTACGGGGCATCGTGTGGTTACGAATGGAGGACGCCAGCTCCGCCACCACCTGGCCCAAGGGCTCGCGCTCCTGCAATGCCGGCGACCACGTGTCCCCCAAGCGGTAGGAAATGGCGGAGGTCCGCTTGTCAGCTGCGGACCTGGGCTGCTGTTCCAGGCTCACGCCGCGGTCGTAGACGCTGAGGCGCTGCTGCGGATTGAGGTCATCCCACACGAGGGTCCTCTTTGACCCTCCGATGATCATCTGCCGGATCTTGGTAGGACTGAGCCAGTTCACGTGGATGTGGACCATGGCGTCGTTGGGAAGCCCAAAGGTCAAATGTCCCACGCAGTCACGGCCGGTACCCAGCGGATCTGCCCCATGGGCCGCTATCTCCGTGGGATGCAAGCCGCCCGGCAGCACGAAGTCCAGGATGGAAAGGTCATGGGGGGCGAGGTCCCAGAAGACGTTGACGTCCGGTTGGACCAGGCCCAGGTTGATGCGGACCGAATCGACGTAGAGGATATCGCCCAATGCCCCGGTGGCTACAAGCTCCTGGATCTTCAGGACGGCCGGGGTAAAACAGTAGGTGTGGTCAGCCATTAACACCAAGCCCCTGGCTTTGGCTTCCTCAACCATTTCCAGGCCCTTTGCCCGACTGTCCGCCAGCGGCTTCTCCACCAGCACATGCTTCCCCGCCCGAAGCGCCGTCATCACCACTCCGTGATGGGTATGTGCCGGCGTGGCCACCGCGACGGCGTCCAGGTTATAGGTGTCCAACAGCTCATCCAAAGACTCGACGACGGCCACCCCGCCCACCGTTTCAGCGAGCCTGAGACCCCGTTCCACGTCAAGGTCGCAAATAGCCACCAGGTCCCAATCGGGGCTGGCTTTCAAGTTCCTGGCAAGATTCGGACCCCAATATCCTGCCCCCACCACTGCAATGCGAAGCTTTGGCCGCAGTGCGTGGCCGTTCAGTTGTCCTGATGGAATAGTTCGTATGCTCATTTCCCACTCGACTTCTGTGTTGAAAGCGCGGTTCTTGTCAGGTACTGCGTAGCGTTCACTAGTAGGCGCCGGACGGTCGGGTCATGGCCCGGAATGTCCGCCACATGATCATGAGGTCTCCCGCTATGGACCAGTTCTCCACGTAGTAGAGATCCAGCCGGACTGCCTCGTCCCAGGGAAGGTCCGAGCGCCCATTGATTTGCCACAAGCCCGTGATACCGGGTTTGATCAGCAGCCGCCGGTGCGTATGGCGCTCGTAACCGCTGACCTCCCGTGACAGTGGCGGCCGGGGCCCCACCAGGCTCATGTTCCCCATCAGGACGTTCCAGAATTGTGGAAGTTCATCCAAGGAGTACTTGCGCATCCACCGGCCGCACCGGGTGATGCGGGGGTCGCCGCGGATCTTGAACAGGACCCCGGCGCCCTCGTCCTGGTTGCTGAGGGCTTCCAGGTGCGCTTCGGCGTCCACCACCATGGAACGGAACTTCAGCATCTGGAAGGTGGTGCCCTGCTTTCCGATCCTCTCCTGCTTGAACAGGACAGGTCCGGGGCTGTCTGCCCGGACGATGACGGACAGAATGAGCAGGATCGGGGCCAGCACGAGCAAAGCAGCTGAAGACACTGTGATGTCCATTAGTCGCTTCAATGTGTGCTTGCCACCGGAATAATGCGGAATGTCTACATGCATCAGGGGAAGGCCCTCGACGGGTCGCCAGTGGATGCGGGGGCCCGCCACGTTGGTGAGGGTCGCGGCCAGGACCAACTCAGCCGCGTTTTCCTCCAGTTGCCATCCCAGTTCCTGGATGAACTGATTTCCACCAGGCACCGGGCCGGCGACGATCACCGCGTTGGCACCGGTCTGGCGGACGGTATGGGCAACCCCGTAGATGGAGGCCAGGACCGGTACGCGCAGGTGGTCCACTGCCAGGACAGTACCGCGCCGCGCCCCTGGGAGGCAGGCGCCGAGGATGTCGTAGGCGGCGCCGGACTTTCGGTTGATCTGCTTGATGACGTACCTGACGTCCTGGGGTTCGCCAACAACGATTGCGCGGGAAAGGCAACGGCCCCTGGACTTTTCGTGGCTCAGCCAGCGGCGGAAGCCCCATCTGCTGCCCGTCAAGGCCACCAGGCCCAGTGGCAAGGAAACCAGGACAAATGAGCTGACGGCCTCCAAACGGAAGACCACCGCTACGGTGCCCAGGAAACCGAAAACCCGGAAACTGGCCGAGAGAACCCGTTTGTATTCCTCCGGGCCGACCCCAAGGACTTTGGGATCCCGGGTTCTGTACACCTCCAGGGCCGCCACCCAGACAACTCCGAGGACCAACCCCATCACCAAGTGGTGGACCTGGGCCGGCGTGGCGGACGATGCAGCCATGGCATTGGTATTGAGTGCTATCCCGGCGACGACTGCCCCGGCAACCAACGCCGTGTCAGCCAGCCGGAGGCTGTTGGTCAGGAAACGTGTCCACGTCAAACGGTCTCTGAACGGTGCCTTGGCCCGCTCGCGGCGGTGGGTGACTGGCGGCGATATGGGGTCCAGGGTGACATCCGACCTCAACGCCGCCAGTCCCGCCTTTTCAGTCCGCTGTGCAGCAGCGGACTTGCCAATCCAGGGAGACACAGGCGGATTGACGTCGGCCACGGCAGGCGGAACTGGGAACGCTGACCCCGCGGGGGCATGCGCCGCACCCTGGGGTGCCGCTACCTTGCCTGATCGCAAGACTGGAACTCTAACCATGTCAGCCCTCTTTGCAGACCTGCCGTTGCCTACCTATCAGTGAAGCCGCGGCAATCCGGAGGCGCACCAGTAGTCGATACTCAACTTTGGGCAGGATTACCTGCCTCCCCTACGTGCGAGTACCTACGTGGGGATGCCGGGACTACGTGCAGCGGTGACTAAAAACTCCGGAAATCCGGGCGTGGAAGGCTACAAACGGGACGAACAAAGCACAAAAAAACCGGCCACCGAAGTGGCCGGTTGACGGGTTCCTAGTCCTCGACGATTTCCAGGTCTTCGTCCGGTACCTCGTCGTCTTCCTCTTCCTCGTCATCGAAGACCTGGAGCGGAGTAACTTCGGAATACGCCTCATAGAGTGCATCTTCGTAGACTTCGAAGGCGTCGGCAACGGCGAAGAACGCGGACTCAACGTTGGGGTCGCCCTCGCCGCGACGGGCGGATGCGGCAGCCAGATGTTCTTCAAGGGCGGCGGTCAGTGATTGAAGCGCGACACGCGGATCGATGCTCATGACTTCACGTTAGCCGGAAAAGGACGAAAATGGAGAGGGATGAGAGAACAATTTCCGGGTAGCTCCGTAGAGCGCCAAAGAGACTACGCACGTCAGTACGAGTACCTCGTCCTGACGGTGGGACCTGACGATTCGCTGCCCGAGGCCCGGCGCCGGCTCGCGGAACACTCCGAGTACGGCAAGTGGGAACTCGAACGCAGCGTGCTCTATCTTGGCGGCGGCCGCCGGTTTTGGCTGCGCCGCAAGGTGTATTCGGTGCAGCGGACCGTATAGTCCCTAACTTTCCAACGGCCCCAACCAGGCGTTGGCAACGGTGTTGTGTGCGGATTCGTCATTGGATGGATGGAAGATACCCGCCAGGACGTCCCGGTAGAGCCGTTCCATCTCCGAACCCCTGAAATAGCTGGAGCCACCTGTGACGCGGATGGCCAGATCCACCACGTAGCGCGCGTTTTCAGTGGCCCGCGATTTCAGGCCCACCAGCCGGGGGAACCACTGGGTTCCGTGATCCACCAGGTTGTCCACGTCACGGGCAAGAGCGGAAATCTGCGGTGCGATCCCATCCATGGCCAGCGCGGCGTCGGCCACCTTCCACCGGATATCAGGGTCCTGGGCGAAGCTGCGTCCGCCGTGCTTGGCCGACACCCGGCGTTTGACGTTCTCCACTCCAAGAGTGAAAGCACGCTGCGCCACGCCCGTGTACACCGCGGCGAGGAGCGTTTCGAAGCACGCGAAAATGGCGAAGATCAACAAGTCCTTGTTGGGGCCGACCGGGAGCTTGCGGAAGATCCGCTCTGCCGGGATCACGGCTCCATGCAGGAGCGTAGTGTTTGAAGCGCTCGCCCGCATTCCCAAGGTGTCCCAGTCGCTGAGGGTCTCGTGCCCGGGCTCGTCACGGCGAAGAAAGCCGAAAACCAGTTCGCCCTCGCCTTCCCTGGCGGCGGAGTCCTTCCCGAAGGTGCCCAATCGGGTCCAACCACGGGAGAGGCTGGTGAAGATCTTCCGGCCAGTGAATCTGTAGCTTCCGTCGGGTAACGGTTCCGCGGTGGTGCCGGAGTCGAACAACATGGAATCGTTGCCCGCCTCAGAGATGCCGAAGGCGAAAACTTCCCCTTGTCCCGCTTCCTTGAGGACGAAGTCCAACGAGCTGTCCCCGCGCGCGGCCATGACCTGCGCGACGCCGGTCCACACCAAGTGCATATTGATGGCCAACGCTGTGGCCGGGGCGGCCGTGGCCAGCCGTTGCTGCAAGGTCGCTACCGCTTCGAGACCGAGTCCGAAGCCGCCGTCGGATGCGGGTACGAAAAGCTTCAGGTATCCGGCTGCAGCCAGATCCTGAAGGTCCTCATGGAAGAACTCGTTGTTTTGGTCGTAGGCGGCAGCACGGCCGCGCAGTCGCTCAAGCAGGTCGTCGGGGAGGATTTCCTCAGGAGCCATCACCAGGCCTCCTTCCGTTGTGGTCTAGTAGTTGCTCAGCAGCCTGTTCAGGACGCGGGCGCCGAACTGGAGGGACTCGGCCGGAACGCGCTCATCAACACCGTGGAACATGCCTGTGAAGTCAAGCTCATCGGGGAGCATCAGTGGAGCGAAGCCGTAGCCCGTGATGCCAATCTTGCTCAATGACTTGTTGTCCGTGCCGCCGGAGAGTGTGTAGGGAAGGACCTTCGCGCCGGGATCCTCCGAGTGCAGGGCGTCGATCATGGAGTCCACCAGGTTGCCGGCAAACGGCACCTCCAGGGAGACGTCCTTGTTGACGTAGCTGATGTCGATGCCCTCTCCCGCCAGTTCCTTGATGGTCTCGAACACCAGCTCCTGCTGGCCGGGCAGGGTGCGGCAGTCCACAAACGCCTCGGCCGACTCCGGAATGACGTTGTGCTTGTACCCCGAACGCAACAGCGTGGGGTTGGAGGTGTTTTGCAGCGTCGCACCCACAAAGCGGGCCACTGTGCCGAGTTCCTTCAGGATGATGTCCGGATTATCGGGGTCGAACTCCACCCCGGTCAGTTCAGTGACGCCGTCCAGGAACTGGCGTGTGGTGGGCGTCAACTCCACCGGCCACTTGTATTCACCGATCCTGGTGACGGCAGCTGCCAGGCGGGTGACGGCGTTGTCGGTATTGATCTGGGAGCCGTGGCCCGCACGGCCGTGCGCCACCAGCCGCAGCCAGGAGAGGCCCTTCTCGGCTGTTTGCAACAGATAGGTCCGCTGACCGCCGATGGTGGCCGAGAAGCCACCCACCTCCGATATGGCCTCGGTGGCGCCGTCAAAAAGCTCACGCCGGTGTTCGATCGCGTAGCGGGCGCCGTAGGTGCCGCCTGCTTCCTCATCGGCGAAAAACGCGAAGATGATGTCGCGCTTGGGTTTGCGGCCGGTCCGGGCGAAGTCGCGCATGACCGAGAGGATCATGGCGTCCATGTCCTTCATGTCCACGGCGCCACGGCCCCAGACCAGCCCGTCCTTCAATTCCCCGCTGAAGGGATCAACGCTCCATTGATCCTTGAGGGCGGGGACAACATCCAAGTGTCCGTGGACCACCAAAGCATCGGCCGAGGGGTCCTCGCCCGCCATTCGGGTGACGACGTTGGCGCGTCCAGGGGCGGATTCGAAAATCTCCGCCTCGAGGCCCACCTCGGTGATAAGGCCGGCCGTGTACTCGGCTGCCGCGCGCTCTCCCGGTCCGGAATCGTCCCCGAAGTTGGAGGAGTCAATACGGATCAGTTCCTGGCAGATCCGGACAACTTCATCTTCGGGGCGGATGACAGACATGGAAACTCTCCTTGCGTGGCTGGGCTGCAGTCTCGGCGATGTGCACTGCGGCTTTGGCAGCGTGACCATCGCGTATGCCATCAGCCTACTCATCGGGCGCGCTCCCCGTCAGGAATGCATGGCGCCGGAAGTCCCCGGGTGTCCCCCGGCGCCCGCCTGACCAGCGCCGATTTTTCCGCCGCCGGAAACCGTGTTAGAGTTTTTCTCGCTGCTTCGGAGGAAAGTGAAGCACCGGAAGGTGCAAAACGGCTCATCCGAACACCACCTGCGCGGGTGGCGGAATGGCAGACGCGCTAGCTTGAGGTGCTAGTCCTCGAAAGGGGGTGGGGGTTCAAGTCCCCCTCCGCGCACTATCGCAAGGCCTGGAATCCACGGATTCCGGGCCTTGTTTTGTCTCCCGATCATTCCCTCTTGCTACAGGGCGCCCGCCTGGCTGCAGGTTTTGAGCCCGAGGCATCAGATCAGGGTTAACGACGACGGCCGCGGCCACCCCAAGGTGACCGCCGCCGTTCGGTTTCCGGAATTTCAGTTTCCGGAACGTTCCGGCCTGATCAGCCCGTTCATCCGAGCGCGGCCACAGCGCCGGTGAAGTGGCGACGACCGCTGCGGGCATTCCACGCTACGTACTCCGAACGTTCCCAACTTCCGGAACCTGACTGGACCGTGGAAATATCCACGGCGACGCGCGCAGGAAGGAACACTGGCGCTTCAAAGGCGACGTCCCAGGTAAAGGAGTCAGCTTTGACGGCCCCCACATCGGCCAGCGCGCGCGAGGCCAGGTACATGCCGTGGGCAATGGAACCACGCAAGCCCAATGCCTTGGCGGAAAGGACGCTGAGGTGGATCGGGTTGAAATCGCCGGAGACTGCGGCGTAGCTTCGCCCCGTGTCCAAGCCGAGTTGCCACAGCGCGGTGGGGTTTGGAGGCGAGAAATCAGCGGATGCCGATGCGCCGTTCGTAGTTCCTGCTTTGTCGATGCCCGGCAGGAAGACACCCTTGGCCAGATAGGTGGAGACACCTCGCCACATCAGTTCGCCGGTAGTGCCGGAATGGACTTCCGCCACAACATCCACCTGGGTTCCTGCCTTGTGGCCCGCGAGGTTTTCAGCCCGGGAACGGACGTCCAAGGCCTCCGAGAAGGCAATGGGCACACGTTGTTCCACATGGTTCTTCAGGTGGATCATGCCCAGGAGCGGCAACGGGAAATCATCCCGGTTCATGACGCTCAAAGACACCGGGAAGGCCAAGGCATGAACGTATCCGGCCGGCAGGGTGTCACTTGCCGTCTCCCCTACCAAGTGTTGGTAAGCGGTCAGGTTTCCCACGTCTGCCCGGACGTTTCTCACTTCATGGCTGACCGATGGCAGATGATGCTGGTCCGTTGATGCTCCCAGCACCCGGCGCCGCGCAGCGGTGGCCGCCGCATTGACGTAGAGCTTGGACAGCGAGGGCAACTCCCCCAGGATGACTGGTTGGGGCTTGGTCATGCTCCCACCAATTGTTGCCCGCAGACCCGGAGCACCTGGCCGGAGATTCCGCCTGCGGCGTCACTGGCCAGGAAGGAGATGGTCTCGGCGACATCCCGGGGCTGCCCTCCCTGCTTGAGGGAGTTAAGCCTCCGGGCAGCCTCGCGGATGGCAAAGGGCATCCGCGCCGTCATCTCCGTTTCAATGAAGCCGGGGGCCACTGCGTTGATGGTTCCATCGAAGGCTGCCATCAGGGGGGCCGTGGACCTCACCATGCCAATGACGCCGCCCTTGGAGGCGCCGTAATTGGTTTGGCCCCTGTTTCCGGCGATGCCGCTGGTGGAAGCAACCGACACGATGCGTGGTGCGTCCTTGAAGTGTTCAGAGGCGAGAAGGGCCTCGTTGATGTTCAATTGGGCGGCAATATTGACTGCGATGACCGACTGCCACCGGCTTTCGTCCATGTTCGCCAGCAGCCTGTCGCGGGTGATTCCGGCGTTGTGCACCACGATGTCAAGCCGGCCGTGGCGTGCCACGGCGTGCTCGATGATTCGGTGCCCGGCGTCGTCGCGGCTGATGTCGAGTTGCAGGGCCGTGCCCCGAACCTCGTTGGCAACTGCTGCCAGGTGGTCCCCGGCCGCCGGAACGTCCACCGCAACTACAATAGCGCCGTCGCGGTGCAGCGTGCGGGCGATGGCAGCTCCAATACCCCGGGCCGCCCCGGTGACTACTGCGACCTTGCCTGCCAGGGGCTTATCCGGGTTGCCCGGCAAAGAACCGGACGTTGATCCCACTGTCAGGAACTGTCCGTCAACGTAGGCCGAACGCCCGGACAGGAAGAACCTGAGTGCGCCCAAGGCTGAGGGACTGGTGGTGGCGAGGTCGTCGTCGAGCAGTATGCCGTTGGCGGTGGAACCGGCGCGCAGTTCCTTGGCCAAGGACCGAACAAGTCCATCAATGCCCTGGCGCGCAGCAGCCACGGCAGGGTTTGCGGCCGACTGTGGCGTCCGGGAGATGGTGACCACGCGTGCGTTGGTGCTCAGATCCCGCAGCGAAGTTCCTGCCGTCAGGACGGGCTTGGCGAGGTCACCGGGATGCTGGACGGCATCCAGGACCACAATGATGGCGCCAAGCTTTTCCTTGGGCAAGGCATTCCGCCGGACGTCAAGACCCCATCCGAGGAGCGTGGTGGCAAGGTCGTCGGCACCTGCGCTGTCCCCGT
>NZ_JABMCX010000139.1 GCF_013179505.1 Paenarthrobacter sp. CM16
CGGGACGGCAGGGAGTAGAGCATGCCGGAGTGGCCCATGGCGATGCCGTCGTCCACGGCGATGGTGTTGAATTCGCGCGGAACCGCTCCGGCGGCGAGGATCGCATCGGAGACGATCCTGCCCACGGGGGCCAGGTGGGTGTGGCCGGGGACGAATTCGGTGAAGGAGTTGGCAACGGCAATGATCGGCTTGCCGATGTCGGTGTTGGCGACGCCGGAAGCGCGCAACAGTGCGCGGGCTCCGGCCATGTTGCGGCCGTGGGTAACTGTTCTGGAGCGAAGTGCAGGCATAAGTACCATCCTGCTGTTGTTCTACACCCGGCGGAAGACGGTCCTGCTACTAGTAGTGAAAGTACCAGAGTAATAGTGTTGATCCCGTGAAAGATGAGAGGCGCAAGGAACTGGGACTCTTCCTCAGGACCCGCCGCAACCAAGCCCTGCGTTCGGACTACGGACTGCCGCCGGTGGGACGTTCCCGCGAGCGCGGCCTGCGCCGGGAGGAGATCGCGTTCCTGTCCGGAGTCAGCGTCACTTGGTACACCTGGCTGGAGCAGGGCCGGGACATCAGCCCGTCGCGGCAAGTCCTGGAGGCCGTTGCCCGCACGTTGCACCTTTCGGACACCGGCCTGAGCTACGTGCTTTCCCTGGGCGGCTATTCATCTGCACCGCCCAAAGGTCCCGTGGCCGCCGATGCGCCTGCCCATGTGCAGCGGCTCTTGGACGCCCTGGATCCCAATCCTTCCTACGCGCTTTCGCCGGATTGGGGCATCGCCGGGTGGAACCGCGCCTACGAGGCGCTGTATCCCAACATCGGAACGTTCGACGCCGCCGACAGGAACCTTTTGTGGCTGGTCTTCACCGACCCCTACATTCGTGACCTTCTGCCCGACTGGGACGTCACCAGCAAGCGCTTCCTGGCTGAGTTCAGGGCTGAGACCGGGCAGCGCCTGGGCGACCCCGATGTGGAGTACCAAGTTGAACGCCTCAAGGAGGCCAGCCCCGAATTCCAGGAAAGCTGGGACCGCTATGACATTCTTGGCTTCCAATCCCGCGAGCGCCAGTTCCACCACCCTGCCGTGGGCGTGCTGCATGTGGAACACCATCAGGTCTCGCCCTCGGACCGCCCGGACCTGCATATCGTGGTCTACACCCCGGCGCCAGGAAGCGACGCCGGGGAACAGATGCAGCGCCTGATGGGCACACCCCTCAGGAACTGAGCGAGCCCCTGACAATGCTTACGCTGGAGTGGCCCGGGTTACCGTCCAATGGCTCATCCGACACGTCCACAATAGGGAAATCGGCCAGGTTGAGGTCCGCCGGCAGGGGGAAGGTACCGGAGTCCGAGTCCATGATTCCCAAACTGATCAGCCGGGTAAGGTCCGGGCCGATGAGCCAGACTTCCTGGTAGCCCTGTGCTTCGTCCTTACTGAGCTTCACTTCCAAGGTGCGGGCTCCGTCCCTTGATTCAAGGACCGTGGCTGAACCCGTGGCAGAGTGCTGAGCCAGCGGTGACAACTCTGCCCGCGCCAAGGGAGTTGCTGCCTGATTGATGTTCCAGAGGGTCGCACCGGCGATTGCCAGTGCACCGGCTGCGGCAACGGCCAACCAGATACCGGGGCGCTGCCAGCCCCGGGGACGCTTCTTAATGGACTCGAAATCCGCGGGTGGTTCCTGCGGCTGCACGGGTTCGGACGGACCGGTGAAACCCTCTTCGGTTCCCTGTGCAGAGTCCAAAGGGTCTTTTCGGGCTGCTTCGGAAAGCCCCAATTCCTGGTGGATTGCACCCCACACATGTGGTCCTGGCACTACCAGGCTGCTGGAGTCCGGCGTGGTTTTCATGGCATCCACGGTACGGCGCAGCGTGGTGTATTCAGCCGTGCAGGTATCGCAGCTTGCGAGGTGCTTCCGGCCCTCCTCATCAAGCCAGTCGCCGTACATCGCGTGGAGGCTCAACTCTTCCGGATCAAGGTGCGGCATGGTCGACCTCCAGTCTGCTTCTTAGATGGATCAAGCTGCGCCGAATGTGGCTCTTGACGGTACCAAGCGGAAGTTCAAGTTTGCGGGAGATCTGCTCATGCGTCAGGTCCTCGTAAAACGCCAACTTCATGATGGCACCCTGCGGTTCGCCGAGCCGGTCCAGTTCTCCGTCCAGGAGCAGCCGGTCGGCCAGGACCTCGACGGCTTGTTCCGGAGGAACTTCCCCCGCCGCTTCCCGGGTCCGGGCAACGGCAAGGACCCTGCGGGTTTCCCTGGTTGAAGCGGACTGCGCGTCCGCAATGACATGGCGTGTAATACCCACGATCCAGGCCGGCAGCCGCGCCACCGCCGGATTGAAGGTGCTGCGGGAGCGCCATACCCGGATGAACACCTCTTGGGTGGCATCGTCAGCCGCCGCGCGTTCCCGCAGTGATCGCAACGCGAGCGTATGCACCAATGGGGCGAACTCCTTGTAAGCAGCCACAAGCGCCCGTTCATCCCCTGCCATGAAGGAATCAGTCAACGTGTCATCCCAGGTTGAGGAAACCTCGTTTGGGGATACCAAAGGAGACTCCTTCCCGGCGTCAGCGACGATGACCACGGCCGGGTTGGGGTACTTATTCAAGGACCGCGGTGACAATCACATTGTCGCTGTAGTCCATTCGTTCGTCCAGCCATCGTCCGCCGCAGGTCACCACCTTGAGTTCGTGCGGGCCGGTCCGGCGGAAGAGCGAGTCGCCATCAAAAGCGTCCTTGGCCATGAGCGTGACCGAAACAACCCGGTAGTTAAGTGAAGGGGCTCCGTCCCTCCCTACAGTCACCAGGGTTCCGGCCGGCAGGGATTTCAATTCCGAGAACGGCGCCTGGTCCGAGGTGGTGTCAATGTGTCCGGCCAGGACCGCTGTGCCTTGGGCTGCTCCCGGCGCGGGCCCGAAGCGGTACCACCCGGCCTCGTATAAGGTCTCCGGTATTTCCATGGCTCCGCCGTCCGAGACCCCCACGGGGATAACGGGCATGTCGATGGATGTTCCCGCTACCTGGAGGGATACGGGAACTGGAGCCGCCGCGGCCTGCGTGGGAGCAGTGCCCTGCAAGGCGATGCCGGCAAGTGGTGCCGACTGGTCCGGTGGAGACGGGGAAGGTGCCGCCTGCTTCACACCCGGGCTTTGGCTGGTCGCCTCATTGGAAGCAGTCCCGGGCATCGATGGTGCCGTTGTCCCACACGCTGTCATCAGCAGCACTGCCACGGCAGCGAGGGCGACCGACCCCCGGTGGGGGGTCCGCCGTCGGGGTTTAATGCTTTGCGTGGATGTCATGTGACGGTGTCCTGGCGGGTCTACGGGCAACACCCTGGGGTTGCCGTGGTGGATGGGGGTCCTGGCCGTCAATGCCCAAAGGTTCAGTGAATGCCCAAAGGTTCATCGGCACTGACGGCCAGGATCTGTTCCGCTACCTATCTCAGGCAGTTGCCGACGCTTCAGGGCTTCCGCGCGGAGGCGGGCGTGCGGGCCTTGCCAACACCGATGATGATCAGCAGCAACGCTGCGGCAGCAAGGCCGCTACCGAGCACCAACTGTTCGGTGGAGGCGCCGCCGGAGGAGCCGTCCATGGCGCCGGGTACGGATCCGGGAGCCGAATGCAGGCCTTCAATGTTCTGCACCGCCAGTTGGAGGTTCTTGTCTGCGAGGCTTCCCCAGGCGTAGACAATGGTGTGCGTGCCCTCGGCGACCGTTACGTCGGCCGGGCCGATCACCGGTGCCGTCGTGCCGGCTGCGGCCACGGCGGCCGAAACCGTACCGGGGTCAAGGGTCAATGTTTGTTCGTTGGGGTTGGCCAGATTGGTCACCACTGCCGTGCCACCGGCAAGCACGTCCACTGCTGGTGCCGCTGCCGTGTGCCGGACGGTCAACTTGCCCTTCCCGGCGTCGATGCGTGAGACGTCGTTGGTGAAGAAGTTAGCTGTCGGCTTCCCGGCCGCATCGAGATTCGCGACGGCGGTGTAGTTGCCGTTCGCTGCCAACGTCACCGTCACCGGGCCGATCACCGGGGCCGAGGCGTCCGCAGCGTCGGAGGCGGTGATCGCCAGATCGTAGGCTCCGGGAGGAAGCGCCAACGGCCCGGCCAGGGTGCCGGGTGTGAAATCGTCCAGGGTACGTGCTCCGTTGACCCAAACATCAACGGTCAATCCGGGTACACCGTGCAGGACAGAAAGGTGGGCGTCACCCTCCGCCGCCTGTGCGGGGACAGCCAAGACGATAGCTGCTGCCAGTGCCGCAACGCTGGCTCCTGCTCCTGCCGTGAATATTCTGCTGCGCATGTCCTTCTCCTCAATCGGCCCGACCTGCGGGAATTTTGCTGACACCCCTACTACCGTCCGGAGGCCTGTTCTGGATGCGCATCCACAGTTTTTTCTTGAAATCCGCCTGCCGCGCGAAAATCCGCCAGCAGCTGTACAAAAATCCGATGATCCAGCGCACTATGGGGAGATGAACGCCCAGGGCGCCAACGGATGGGAGCAGGGTGGTTCCGGCGGCTTCCGGGCTGGCCCGCACCCCTGGAGCCGTTATGTGGCATTGGGCGACTCCTTCACCGAAGGTTTGGGCGATCCGGAGCCACGGAGTCCGGGCGGCCTCCGCGGCTGGGCGGACCGGGTTGCCGAAGAACTGAGCATCGACCATGAGGATTTCGCCTATGCAAACCTGGCGATCAGCGGGCGGTTGCTCCACCAGATCCTGGAGGAGCAGGTGGGCCCGGCGCTGGACCTTAGACCGGACCTGATCAGCCTCAACGCCGGCGGCAACGACCTCCTTTTCCACAGGAGCGATCCTGACAAGCTCGCACTGGAGCTGGACGCCGGTGTGGAATCACTGGCCTCCACAGGCGCCACCATCCTGCTGTTCACCGGGCCGGACTGGGGCGCCACCCCGGTGTTGGGGTTCACGCGGGGCAAGGTGGCCATCTTCAACGAGAATCTGCGCGTCATCGCGGCCCGCCACGATGCACTGATCGCAGACCTCTGGGCATTGCGGGAACTCACCGATCCGCGGATGTGGGATCCGGACCGGCTCCATTTCTCCCCGCTGGGACAGCACACCATCGCCATCATGGTGCTCGGAACACTCAACGTTCCGCACTCACTGGAACCGTTGGCGCCTAAACCCTTGCCGGAGCGCAGTTGGCGCCAGGCCCGGGCGGGCGACATCGTCTGGGCGCGCGAACACCTCTTTCCGTGGGTGGTGCGCCGCCTGACGCAACGCAACGCCGACGACGGCAGGCAGCCTAAGCGGCCGGAACCTGGCCCCGTCTTCGGCGCCGGGATGCTGCCTGGAACCTTCCTTGGCAGCGATCCGCAGAACATCGTGCGGCCTTCCTAGGGTGGAGCGACCCTCAGCTTGCAGGCTGGGCTTCCGTTTGTGCCCGGATGCTCCATGCCGACCAGTCCAGCGGGTGAACCGAGGGGCGCCCCAGGAGGTAACCCTGCGCTGCGGTGATCTTGAGCGCCGTGACTTCCTGGAGTTCCGCGTCCGTTTCAATGCCCACGGCAATGACTTCCGCGCCGATCTCCCTGGCGAGCTCAACGATGGCCCTGGCCCGGATCCTTTGGCCCTCGCTGCTCTCGATGCCTTCAATCAGGTGGCGGTCCAGCTTGATGATGTCCGGGCGCAGTTGTTCCACCCGCTCCAGGGAAACCAATGCCGCTCCGGAGGCGCTGATGGCCAGGCGCAGGCCCAAGGCGCGCAGGGGCCCAAGTCCGTCACGGCCGGTTTGGCCGCCCACATCGGCCAGGCTGCCTGTGAGCTCAACGATGATCCGGTCCGGGGCCAGGGCCGCGGCAGCCAGCAGGTTCCGGACCCTGGTATCCCCGGAGGTTGCAGGTGTGAGGTTGAGGGCAACGGACATGGTCTCGGGAACATCGTGCGCCGCGGTAAGTGCGCAATGAAGGGCAGCAATCTCCAACTCGGTTCCCAGTCCCGCAGCAGCAGCCTCGCTGAACCAGACATCGGCTCCGGCGCCATCTTCCCCAACGAACCGGGTGAGCGCTTCAACGCCCACCACTTCACCGGTGGGCAGTGCGTGGACAGGCTGAAAGGCTGTCAACAGGAGCTTGTCCGCCAGGACCGCCTGGATGCCTTCCCGGACTTCAAGACTGACGGGGACCGAAACAGTGCGCGCTGCGTCGACGGACTCGAGATGCACACTGGCGGATTCGAGGTGAACCGGCACATTGGAGGCCGGCGAGGTTTCTTTGCGGGTTTCCAGCAGGTGTTCCAACAGGGCTCGCTGCGGGTTTTCCGGATACGTCTCCATCAACGCGCGGAGCCTGTTCCGGGCGGCTTCGCTGCGGGAATCGGTATCGGCAAGGATGGACTCGATGATGTCCTTGACCTGCGCACGCATAGTGGTTTCGGCAAGCGGCGACGCGGCGGCGTCCTCCGGGCGTGCGGAGTCCGCACCGCCGTCCGGTGAAAGAGAGCCCTCTTCTTGAGCCATCAGCTATTCCTTTATGTGTATCCCCCGCTGGCTAAGCCAGACAACTACCCGACCGACCCATCTGTGGGCCCTGTGACGAATAATACAGAAGAACACTCCGCCTTTGTTGCCTGCGCTTTCCCGGCGCGGAAACCGTGTTGTTGGGCCACCGGCCCTGAGATGCTTAGGGGGTGACGTCCCTTTCAACGGAAGCACCCCGTACCGCGCTGAGCTGGAAACTGTTACCGGCAGCGCTTCTTTCCCTGTCCGGCATTCCCCTCTTTGCCTTAGGGAATGGGCTGCTGGGCTACGGTTTGCTCCTGGCAAGCGTTGTTACCGCCGCATTCATTGACCGCCGGCTGATGCGGCACCTTGCGCTGATCGCGGCAGGCATGACCATCTTCAGCCTGGTTCCGCTCAATGCCGACCTCAGCACAGAGCACATGGCCATCATGGGCGGGGCGCTCGCGTTGGCCGTGTTGATGCCGTGGCTGGTGTCCCGTTTTGTGTACCGGGAAGACATCATCAAGTTCCCCGTCAACACCGGCCGAAAATGGCCTTTGGCAGCGAAGCTGTACCTGATGGGCGTTGTGGCGTTGGGCTACTTCATCCTGCCTGTCTACCTGATCAGCACCGGCGTCTACCAAAATTGGCCGGATGCCTCCGATCCCGACATCTTCTGGAGGCTCTTCCTGGGCGTCAATGCCGTAGGAATCTGGGACGAACTGTTCTTCATCTGCACCACGTTCACGTTGTTGCGCCAGCACTTTCCGGACTGGCTGGCCAACCTCCTGCAGGCCGTGGTCTTCTCCTCATTCCTGTGGGAAATCGGCTATCAGTCCTGGGGTCCCCTGCTGACGTTCCCGTTCGCCTTGCTGCAGGGATACACCTTCAAGCTGACCAAGTCGTTCACCTACGTGGTGTCGGTGCACCTGCTCTTCGACTTCGTCTTGTTCCTGGCGTTGGTCCACGCCCACAACCGCGATTGGCTGCCGATCTTCCTGTACTGAGGCTGGTGACCACCGGATAGTGGCCTACTCCGAACCTGCCCACGCCTCTTCGGAGACTTCGATTTCCTGCGCCATGTCATCAAGGAATCGCATGACGGTCCCGCGTTCTTCGGGAGTGAGCTTTGCTGCGGCCAGGAACCGTTTGGCCTGCTGCCGGCCGACTGTCCGCATGGCGGCCTCGTGCGTTTCGGGGGTGATGGCGATCGCGAGCGCCCTGCGGTCCGAGGGGTGGGCACGACGGGTGACGTGCCCCGCGCGTTCCAGCCGATCGAGCAGCTTGGTGGTTGACGCCGTCGAGATGTTGAGGCGGGACGCTATTGCGCCTGGTGTGGCAATTACGTCATGGTTGGCGCAGACAATCAAATAGTGCAGTGCGCGCATGTCTGATTGGTTGAGTTTCATATACCGCAGGGAGGCGTCGGTCAGCCGCTGTTCCGCCTCGCGCAACCGTCCAAGGGCAGCCATGAGGTCGCTGATCTGCTGGACATCCTCATCTGAAAGACCGGAGCGGTCCATGAGTTCGCCATGGGGATCGTTGGCGTCCAGGTGATAGATGCCGGAGGAAACCGGGGTCCCGGCTTCTTCAGGAATCTCATCAGGTCTGGACATGTTGAGTATGTTACACCCAACTTCCTACATGGTAGCCTTTCTTCTAGCTTGTCTAGCAATATTCAAGTTTCTCTAAGGCACTGGGTGTAGGAGGTAGGCGCAGGATGAACGCGACAGAGATGGTGGTCCTCCTGGACGACGCCGGAACACCCATTGGGGAGGCAGCAAAAGCGGGAGTGCACACGCTGGATACGCCCCTTCACCTGGCTTTCTCCTGCTACCTGCTCAACGACGCCGGCGAGGTCCTCCTGACCCGCCGCTCACCGGAAAAGAAGACCTGGCCCGGAGTGTGGACCAACAGTTTCTGCGGCCACCCTGCGCCAGGCGAGGAGTTCGAGGACGCTGTAATGCGCCGCGCACAGTTCGAACTCGGGGTGGACGCCAAAAGGATCGAACTGGCGCTCCCCGACTTCCGCTACAGGGCAGTGGACCCCACGGGCATCGTGGAAAATGAGGTCTGCCCGGTATTCATCGCCCGGATCAGCGGCCCCCTGCAGCCGAATCCAGCCGAGGTTGCTGACTGGGCCTGGATCTCTCCGGCACTGCTGGAGGATGCCTTGGCCCACACCCCGTCCGCTTTCAGCCCATGGCTCGGACTGCAGTTCCCCCAACTGCTTGACGCCCGGGCCTTGCCGCTCCACGACGGCGCCCACTCCCACGCCCACTCCCACTCCCATGACGGAGCCAAAGCATGACCGTCACCTCCGGAGCCGTTCGCAGCCGCACCGACCTCTGCGGTGCCATCGAAAACGAGCTGACCGGACTGATCGGTAAAAGGGCAAGCGCCGCCACAGCGTACGGACCAAGTTTCGCCCGGCTCTGGGCGCTGGCGGGCCGGAACGTGCTGGGCGGCAAGTTCGTCCGGCCCTTGCTGCTTATGGAAACCTTCGACGCCCTCCAGCAGCGCAGCTCCACCGGGAACAGCGAACCCGGCCACCGCGAAACTGCCATCAGCATTGCCGCAGCGATCGAGCTCCTCCATTACGCGTTCCTCCTGCATGATGACGTGATCGACGGCGACCTCGTCCGCCGCGGGCATCCCAACCTCATCGGCTCCCTCCTGGCCGAGGCCGGCGAACTCCCCCGCCCGGACGGCGCCCTCCATTGGGCCCAGACCGGTGGAATCCTGATGGGCGACATGCTGCTGGCCGCAACCCACCAGTCCTTCGCCCGTGCGGACCTTCCCCACGAATTACGGCTCCGCCTCCTGGACCTCCTGGAACACACCATCAATGAGACCGTTGCCGGCGAGCAACTGGACGTGGGGCTGGGCGATGGCGTCGTAGCGCCGGACCTCGACACCATCCTGGTGATGTGCGGGTACAAGACGGCCACCTATACGTTCGAGCTCCCCTTGCGGGCCGCTGCCGCGCTGGCTGGTGCGGACTTCGCCGTCGAGACTGCGCTGGCTACCGCAGGCAGGCACCTGGGCCTGGCCTTCCAACTCCAGGACGACCTTTTGTCCACTTTCGGGGATCCGCGCCGCCACGGCAAGGATCCTTTTTCCGATCTGAGGGAAGGCAAGGAAACGGCCATCATCGCCCATGCGCGGACCACCAGCACCTGGCCGCATATCGAGCCCCTGTTTGGCAGGCCCGGGCTTAATGGCGAGGACGGCGAGCACGTTCGACGCCACCTCACCGAGTGCGGAGCCGAAGCATTTGTCCAAGGCCTTATCGAAGAACAGCTGGCAGCCTTCAACCATCAGCTCACAAGCACCATCCCGGCGGGCGCACGCAACGTACTGCTTGACCTTGCGGGGCAGCTGGAAGGACGGCAATCATGAGCCTCGCCACCGATACCTCGTTCACCCATTTCACCCGGACGGCAGAGCGGGCAGCCAACCAGGTCATCGCGGCCTATTCAACGTCCTTCGGCCTGGCCTGCAGGCTGCTGGGGCCCCGGCACCGCCAGCACGTACGCAATATCTACGCACTGGTGCGTGTGGCGGACGAGCTCGTGGACGGCGTCACCGCGGAAGCCGGACTCAGCTACCAGGAGCAGTGCGACGCCCTGGCCCACTTCATCGATGAGACGCACCGCGCGGTCAAGCTCGGCTACAGCAGCGACCTCATAATTCACGCCTTTGCCCAGACCGCCCGGGCCGCGGGCATCGATGAAACCCTCATCGATCCCTTCTTTGCCTCCATGCGAACGGATCTCGGCGAGCGCACGCCTGCCACCACTTCCGTTCAGGAGCAAGCACAGCAGCTCCGTTTCGACGCCGATGCCCACGATGGCTACGTCCACGGTTCCGCAGAGGTGGTGGGGCTGATGTGCCTGCGTGTTTTCATGCGGGATGAAAAGATCGACGACGCCGATGCCGCGGCTTTGCAGTACGGCGCCAGCCGGCTGGGCGCTGCTTTCCAGAACATCAACTTCCTCCGCGATCTGGCGGACGATACCTCGCGTCTGGGCCGCAACTACCTCGGCACTTCGGACCACCTCGAGGAGCATGACCGGTTGGAGTGGGTCAGGACCGTCCGCGCACAGCTGGCGGACGCCAACGCCGTCATTCCAATGCTGCCCCGCGATGCCAGGGCTGCTGTCCGGAGCGCGTCGGCGCTGTTCCAGGCCTTGACGGACAAGATCGAGCAGACCACGGTGGACGAGCTGTACCGCTCGCGGGTCCGGGTGCCGGACGCCGTGAAAGCCGGCCTCGCCGCCCGTGCCGTCGCCTCTACCTGGATGGAGCTGCACCGATGACCCGGACTGTAGTGATCGGCGGCGGCATCGCCGGGCTCGCCACCGCCGCGCTCCTCGCCCATGAAGGCCACGAGGTCCAACTCCTGGAGCAGCGGGACCGTGTGGGCGGCCGCGCCGGCAGCCTTGAGCGGGACGGGTTCCGGTTCGATACCGGCCCCTCCTGGTACCTGATGCCCGGAGTTTTCGACCACTTCTTCAAACTCCTCGGCACCAGCGCGGCCGAACAGTTGGATCTCCGCACGCTCAGCCCTGCGTACCGCGTCTTCAGCGAACCAAACCACGACGGCGTCCGGCCGGACCCGCTGACAGTCCCGTTGGGCAGCGATCAGGTTTTGAAGACCTTCGAGCAGGTGGAGCCGGGCAGCGCCGGGGAGCTCACCTCGTATCTCGCCTCCGCCCGGCACACCACGGAGATGGCCGAACGGTTCTTCCTCTACAACCCGTTCACCAGGCTGCAAGGACTGCTTCATCCGGAAGTGCTGCGAAGCCTGCCCAAGCTGGCGAAGCTGCTCCTGACACCGCTTGATAAATACGTATCCCAACGCTTCCAGCACCCCGTACTCCGGCAGGTCCTGGGATACCCGGCCGTTTTCCTGGGCACTAATCCTTCCGACGCCCCCGCCATGTACCACTTGATGAGCGCCTTGGACCTGGGCGACGGCGTGCAGTATCCCATGGGTGGATTTTGGGAGCTCGTGGGCCGCCTCGAAGCGTTGGCGGTGGACGCCGGGGTCAGGATCCACACCAGCGCGGAAGCCTTGAAGATCACCACGCGGGAGGCACCACGGACCAGGAAGGTGGGGCGTTTCGATGGCGTAAAGCTCCCGCCATCCGTTTCCGGAAAGGACTGCCGGGAAGTCACGGGAGTCAAGTGGCGCGACGCTGCCGGCGCTGAGCACTACAGCGTGGCGGACCTGGTGGTTTCCGGCGCAGACCTCCACCACACCGAGACACAGTTACTGGGGGTCAGGGACCGGAGCTACAACAACAAGTACTGGCAGAGCCGCACCAGCGGTCCCGGCGCTGTCCTGGTAATGCTGGGCGTGCAGGGTCCCCTGCCGGAGCTCCCCCACCATTCCTTGTTCTTCACCGAAGACTGGGAGGCGAACTTCGCCGCCATCTTTGGCGAGAACACCAGCATCCCGGACCCGGCATCCATCTACGTGTGCAAACCCAGTGCCACCGACCCTCACGTAGCGCCACACGGACATGAGAACCTGTTTGTCCTGGTTCCGGTCCCGGCCGATCCCCAGCTGGGAGCAGGTGGCCCCGACGGCACCGGCGACGCCCTCATTGAGCGGACCGCCGACGCCGCCATCGACCAGATCGCCCAGTGGGCCAACATCCCGGACCTCCGCAGCAGGATCGTGGTCCGGGAGACCATCGGTCCCGCCGATTTCGCCCACCAGTACAATTCCTGGCGGGGCGGAATGCTGGGCCCGGCGCATACGCTGAAACAAAGCGCCATGTTCAGGACGCAGAATGCCTCCAAGCGCGTACAGGGGCTCTACTACGCCGGTGCCACCACGGCCCCGGGCGTCGGAGTGCCCATGTGCCTGATCAGCGCAGAGCTGGTTGTGAAGCGAATCCGCGGCGATCACAGTGCCGGGCCTATCACTGTGAGGCCCGTAGCCAGCAGGATTGGCTGATGGGTGTTTTGTATCTTCTCTCGCTGCTGGCAGGCATCATGTGCATGCTCCTGCTCGATCACCGCTTCCGTCTGTTCTTCTGGAGGGACGCCAAAGCAGCGGTGATCGTTACCGTCGTCGGGGTCTTGTTCCTTCTCGCCTGGGACTTGGCCGGAATCGGCCTGGGGAT
>NZ_JABMCX010000014.1 GCF_013179505.1 Paenarthrobacter sp. CM16
CTGGGACGCCCTAGCCCGGGATATCGGTGCCTGGTTTGACCGTCTTTTCTATGTAGGCCTTTCAGTGACCGCCGCGGGATGGTTGATTCTCTTCCTGTCGAAGCAGCTGCCCAGATTGCGTCTCTGGATGATCGATGCTCTGTGGCTGACCGCTTTGAGGACGCGCGTCCGTGCCGATCGGTCACGAGTCAGTCCGGCCTGGGATCTCTTCAATGAAACGCTCGAAAACGGCGTCTACAAAAGCCTCATTGTTCTGCACAACTACGAGCGGGTGAACTTGATGGACTTCCCGGACTCTGTTCAAGGCAGGATCAGCCAGATCGAAGCCAAGCTGGATGCACGAACCTAGCTATTAGGTCGAGATCGTATTGCTGACCCACCTGGTCAGTTCGTTGGTGAAGGCAGAAGGCGAGGCGTTCCACTCCTGGGTGTGGTGGGCCTCGGGTAGTGGGATCAAGGTGACGGTGGCCGGATTCGCGCGTTGGAACGCGGCCGAGATTTCCCAAGGAACCTCTTGATCAGCGGTCGAGTGCAAGACAAGGGTCGGGACATCTACCCTGTTGGTTACCTCCACCCAGTCGAGCGCATCGAAATCAATCGGTTCCTTCAGCCCGAGCATTCTCGCGAACACACGGGTACCCAACAGGCGCATAACAACGCTGGCACCAACCGCCGGAACCCGGGCCCGCACTGCTCCTGCTGTAATGGCTTTCCGCCAGCTGGTGACGGGACCTACCAGGACGAGCCCGATGATCCTGTCCCGGTGGGCGCTGCGCTCTGCTGTGAGCAGGGCCATGGTACCGCCCATGGACCAGCCGGAGAGGATGATGCGCTTGGCTCCGTGTGCGACGGCATAGGACACGGCGCTTTCCACGTCGCGCCATTCCGTTTGGCCAAGGTGACTCGATTCCGCCTGTGATGGGCTGACCTCGGCGTCGCTGCGAAAAGTGGGAACCAGAGAGGTAAACCCTAACGAGCTGAATGCATGGACATCTCGGAACATGATCGAGCGGTCGGTCCAACTGCCATGGATATGGATCACCCACACGTCTGTATTTGCGGCTTCAAATAGCCATGCCGGCGCCGCACCGTACTCGGTGGGGACATCCACCTCTTGGTAGTGTCCACGGACAGCAGCGGGTTCAAAGAACACATCCGGGGTCCAATCGACGATTGGACCCAGACTTCCCGGCGTAGAGTCCGACTGATCGAGCAGCCTTTCTACGAATTTTTGATCCTCATCGATCAGGGTGACCTCACCGACTCGCGTGAACTTAGCTGTCGCAGGGTCGAAGACGCCGAAGTCGCCAGGTGCCTTGGTGTAATCGTCCAGATCAATGCGGATGCGGCGTCCGCCGTCCAGAACCTCGGCCCGGCGGTAGTCCTTGGGGCCTCGCTTGACGATTTTCCGGGCCATGACGACGGCGAACCCGGATAGCCCTGCAGCTGGCAAAAGGAACGCCGCGCAGGTCAGGATGCGCCGTGTCGTCAGCATTGGGTCTTCGTCCTCCAAGGCGGATCAAGGGGAAATGGAACCCAGACATCGTAACGCCCCTTACTGCCTGGTCCTGCGTAGACCATGCTCACTACATGCGTTGCACATGTTCACTACGGGCATGTAACGTGCTTAGTGAAACAGGAAGGTATTGCTATTTGACAAGGCTTGTTATGACTGCGGGCGCTCATTTACCGCGGAGGTAGTTGACATAGGCGGGAAGCATCTCGAACTCCACGGCATCAATGTTGGCCTCGTATTTCACGCGTTTGCCATGCCGTTGACCTGCGGGAAAGTCGGCCGTGACGGCACCGGAAGCTTCGAGGGCTTCCAGGTGGTGTTGAAGACTGGGTCGGGTCAGCTTCCTGTTATCGTCCAGGACAATCCCCTTGAGGATTTCGCCGGTGGTGCAGGGGCCGTTCTGATGCAGGTAACGCAGTATGGCCGCGTGGGCTCGATTTCCGAGAACTTCGATTGCTGCCTCAACCTCCTGCGGATGATTGGGCTGGATGAGGCGCGGCATGCGTCTATCTTGCCCGATTATTCGGATAGCTCTGAGTCGCAGATCCAAGTGTATCGCTAAACGATCAACTTTGAGCTACAGTCAAGTTGTAGGCCTTACTCGAAAGAAGGAGGCGCAACGTCCTTCGGAAGGGGATCCTGCCGAAGGACGAGATGCGTCTCATGCTGACGATGTGACAAGCATCTTGGTTGGAGCGAGAGAAGAATGGCACGCCAGCGTGGACTTGATTGCCAGTAGCTGGCAGTAGACAAGAAGCAATGCCCATGGGGGAGGGACCGGTCTTGAAGAACATGCTGCCATTCGGTACGCAGCGGCCGTTGAACGCGCCACTGCCTAACTGCCGCAGGCACCGCTCGGTGGTGGAGCGATGACCACTCGTAAAGTCATTACCGGTGCCTCGATCGTTGCCCTGCTGACGGTTGGTTTGGTGACTGTCGTCCTGGATGACAGTGATCCGGCGCAGGCGTCATCATCGTGCGCGGCACCTGCCGGTGTGGCTGCTGGTCCTGCCCCTGCCGGGGGAGGGGCCGGGTTTGATGCCGAGCAGATGAAGAACGCCCAAGCGATCATGAACGCCGCCAAGTCACTAAAGCTCCCGGTCGCGGCGCAGCTGATCGGGATCCAAACCGCAATCGGTGAATCCACACTCCGCGTCGTTGACTACGGGGACGGGGCAGGCCCGGATTCTCGTGGGCTGTTCCAGCAGCGCGCCAACGGCGCGTGGGGTTCCTATGCGGACCGGATGGACCCCACCATTTCAGCGACGAACTTTTTCAAAGCCCTCCAGCGTGTGGAGGGATGGGAAACCCTCGAGCCGACAATCGCCATTCACAGGGCACAACGGAACGCGGACCCGAACCACTACACGAAGTTCCGGGCACAGGCCACGGAAGTCTTCAAAGCCTTGGGTGGGGAGTCTGCCGCAACGGTGGACCCGTCCGGCGTGTGCCCCGCTGAAGGCAACCAGGTTGTCGGGGACTTGGCCGGCAAGTGGGTCAAGCCCATGGAAGGGGCGATCAACAGCAGCGGTTACGGTCCCCGTCCCGCACCGCCAGGCACCGCCGGGGGAGTGCTGGCCAACTTCCACTACGGCATTGACTTCGTTCACCCCGGAGGGCCGGGAACGATAGTGGCCCTGACGGACATGAAGATCGTCAAGGTCCGCAACATGGACGGCTTGTTCGGCACCGGCGTGACCGGGCAGACCGTGGACGGAAAGCTCACGATCGGCATGTACCACATGGAAGCCGGGTCGGTGAAGGTCAAAGAAGGTGACACCGTGGCCGCCGGAACACCCTTGGGCACCGAAGGCGCAACGGGCAACGTTACCGGCCGCCACCTGCACATGGAGTTCTTCGCCGGTGCTCTGCCCAACCCCATGGTCCCGATCAATCCCACCATCGACCCGACTCCGATCCTGAAAGAGAAAGGCATTCTCTGATGCGCAAGCACCTCGCACTCACAGCCGCCCTTGTCGCCGCGCTCTCCCTGAGTGCCTGCGCCGGAAACGCGGGCACGGTACCGGCCACCGATTCGACCCCCACGGTGAACACAGGACAGGCAGGCCAGGAGAGCCATCATGCCGACGACGGCCACGACCACGGCACCGATGAGCACTACAGCGTCCCGGAGGTGACGTGGGATGCCGCCGCTGAGAAGTCGGTCAAGGACACCGCGGCCAAGGTCATGGGCCTGTTCGCCCGTCCCGACGTTCCGGAAACAACCTGGTTCGCTGACCTCGCCCCGCATCTCGCACCGGAATATGCCGAGGATGCGAAGTACATCGACCCGGCCCGGGTGCCCATCCGCAAAGTCACGGACGGGCCAGCGATCAGCAGGGATGCCGGCAACCCGACGACCGTCACCGCTTCGTTCTCCACCGATGCGGGCCGCTGGACGATGCTCCTGCACCGGTCCGGACAGCAGCAGCCCTGGCTGGTAACAGCCATATCCCCGCAAGACCCGACCTCATGAACCCAAAGACAGAACCTGAAACGAGCGAGAGGAACCATCCGATGAGCACGAACTGGCAGGGTAGCGAACGGAAGAGCCGCGCACCCATCAGCCTGACCGACACCGAGCCCGATGCGACCACCACGGACCCGGCCACGATCATCCACGCAGTCCCGGATGCCGAAGCGGCCTCAGTAGCAAAGGCTGAAACCCCTGTGGTGGAGGACCCACACCGGGAGGCTCCGCTGGTCAGTGGACGCCGCAGCGCAGCTGTGTTGCGCAAGGAGAACGTGAACGACCAGCTGCCGCCGGCCACCGGTTGGCAGGCATTTCTGCGGGCGGTCAGCTTCGGTCTGATCAGCCCCAAGGTAGGCGCGGCCGAGCTGGCACGTCGGGCGGATCTGTCCGCGATCCAGCGGGTGTACTCCCGTCCGATGCAGATCATGGTCGCCCAGCCCCTGGGCGGGGTGGGCAAGACGATGTGCAGCGTCGGGCTGGGTTCCACGTTCGGGATCCACTCAGGCCAGCAGACGCTGGTGTGGGACAACAACGAGATGATGGGCACCGCCGGCGTCCGCACCAACGCGAACGACTCCACCCGGACGGTCTGGGATCTGTTGAACGTCCTCGAGTCCTTCGAGACCGTCACCGCCCGCAAGGGTGAACTGTCCTACTACACCCGACACCAAGGGAACAACCAGTTCTCCGTCCTGGTCGCTGACGAGGACGCGGACCGGATGAAGTCCATTGGTGCCGATGAGTTCAACCGCATCCACACCGTGGTCAGCCGTTTCTACGACACCATCATCGTGGACACCGGGAACAACACCCGCTCAGCGAACTGGCTCGCCTCCATCGAGGTCACCGACCAGCTGGTGATCCCCACGACGCTAAAGCGCAACGCTGTCGTCTCGGCCCTGCGGATGATCGAACAGCTCGAATCCATGTCCGAGCGCACCGGCAACCCGCACTACAAAGACCTCGTGAGCAACGCCGTCGTCCTGGTCACTCAGGGCGGCGGGGCGAAAGTCTCCGCAGCAGAGCAGGCGGAGCTTCGCGAGAACCTTGCCTCCGCAGTTCGGGTCCTGATCGACATCCCGTACGACGGTGCGCTGGATACGGGCTCGATCATCGACTGGCAGCTCGTCGGTGACCCGGCCCGCCTTGCCTTCGAACGTGCCTCGGCGGAAATCGCTGAAGGCCTCCTGGCCGTTGACCGCGCCACCTCCACCAAAGCCACCAACCGATAGGGAACCCAGGAATCATGTTCAAGTCCATTGGCAACGAAATTATTATCCGCACCGCAGTACCCACCCTCGACAACCCCCTGGACGGCGTAACACCCAGCATCGATGTGTTCGGCGTGAAGTTCACCGGCGCGATCCAAATGATCCTTGGCGGTCTTTGGGCTCTTGCTCTGATTCTTCTGGCCGGGGCGTTCATTTGGAACCTCATGAAGTGGGGCATCGCCCGCAACCGCGGCCACTCCGATGACATCGAAGACGGCGCAGCAGGGGCCAAGAAGACCGGCATCGCCTTCGGCGCGGCCGCCGGCGCCAGCGTCATCATCGGCGGCATCCTGGCACTTGCCACGGCAGCAGGAGCCTAGCCCATGCGGAAACACTGGAAACTCCTCACAGCCTTGGCTGCGGTGATCCTGATTATCGCTGTGGCCGTCGTCCTCCTGAACCCACCGGCACCGGCGGCCAAACCGGATGACCCCAGCTCCCTGCAAGCATCCGGGAAGTTCGGTTTCCCCGTCTCCGGAGTCAAGATCGGCGAAGGCGGGACCAAAACCGCCAGCGACGGCAAAACTATCACCGGCTACAACGGGAGCTGCGACTCGGCCGCCCAAGCCGCCGCTAACTACACCCACCTCATCGAGGACGTAAACGTTTCGACCTGGGCGCAGCAAAAGAAGATCCTGGCCGAGGTAGGCAAGCAGGGCCCTTGGGTGGGGAGAGTCAGCTACAAAGGCGACCTGCTAACCACCGCCAAGGATCTTCCTAACGGACCATTCGACGGTGGTTGGTTTTACCGCACGGACGTAGCATCCGGTGGCCTGTACCGGGCCACCAGCTGCGAAGCGAAAAAGAAGGCCGTAGTTCAGGTTTTCTTCGGAGCTGTCAGCGCAAACGTGAAGACGGCCCCGAGTGCATTCTTCCAAACGGCCTCGTTTGAACTCACATGGGATGGGGACTGGAAGATTTCCGATGCTGCCGTTGTGCAGAGTGGTCAAAATTTCGGTGGCCGCGTCAAGGACGGCGGTCCGGTGAGCGTGGGCACCAACATGGAGGACGAGGCCACGCCGGTTCTGCGGGACGAGCTGGTCAACGCGTTCTTCAAGGACGTCAGCCGTGAGGGATGGGTTGAGTATGCAAACGCTAAGCGTTAGCAGAACGATCCGTCTCGTCGCAGTGCTGTTGGCGTTGTTCCTCGGCTTTGGGGTGATCGCTGCCGGTCCAGCGCAGGCAGCCGACGAGGTGAGCAAGTCCGAGAAATTGAACGCGGACCAGCTCAAACGCCTTGCCGGACTCCCTGCAGACCAGCGCGACAAAATCCGAGACCGGCTAAACCAAGAGCTAGCAAAGAATGCCTGCGGGGATCTTGCTTTTCACACGGCAATGGGCCTCAGCGATTGTGAAACTATCTCCGCGAAGGCTTTCGGATCGTTTCTGACCACGCCTGAGAAGGTGCTGGACTACGACGGTAAGAACACGACCGCATTCTGCGCTGGACTGCCCGGAGCTGGCGCACCTGACTCAGCGACTCTGTGGTGCGCTCAAGGTTCTGTAGTTGAGAAGTTCCTTCCAATTGCTGGTGTGGTGATGCGTACCGTGATCTCCACGATGCCTGGTGGTCAGGTGGTGTTGGGAACGGTCGATACTGTGGCGTTCATCGCCAACGCCAAGGACGGGTTTGAGAAGTTCGCGAACACCGTCAAGGCAGAGGGCGTGAAGTCCACCAACGAGGTGCTGAACAACCTGTTGAAGGTCTCCGTGTTCGACATTGACGATGGCTTCCGTAATACGTGGGCTGCGTTCGCGGCGATCGGGATCCTGGTCATGGGCATGATGTATTTCAAGCTCTGGAAGGACGTTTCGAACGAAGAGATCGACATGGACTCCGCCCGGACGTCGCTGTTCTGGTACGGGCCGTTGTCCATGATCCTGGTGCTGTTCGGGCCGGCTATCGGCTACGTGATCAACGGTTGGATGACAGGGCTGACTGAAGGGATCACGTTCTGGACTTCCAGCAGGGTCACGGACTTCGGGGTCGCCATTTCCCGGTTCGCGTCCTACGAATCCAGTGGCGCGTTCGGTCCCCTGGCTGCGGTCTTGCTGTTCGGGCTGCTGTTCATCGCAGCCTGGGCCATGCTCGGGCTGCTCGCGTTGCAGCCGTTGGCCCTGTACCTGCTTGGTTTGGGCATCGCTTTGATGGTCGGGTTCATGATCCACCCGAAGTACCGCGAACGCGTAGGCAAGGTCGGAGCTCTGTGGCTCGGGATTTCCCTGTCGAAACCGTTGCTGCTGCTGCTCATGGGTGCAGTGTTCAGCTACATCGCCTCACGTCCAGCGTTCGTCGGCGAGGGCGTAGACGATGGCATGGTGAACGCCACATCAGTGTTCCTGGCCGCGGCCGCGATGTGTGTTCTGGCTTTCGCCCTGCCGATGCTCTACAAGTACGTCCCGATCCTGCCGTCATCCTCGACCAGCCTGGGTGAGGGCCGTCAGTCCATCGCCGGGCCGGCCATGGTCGCCGGCGCGGGCGCGGCAATCTCCTCGGCCATCCGACGGAAACGGACCGCACAGGTACAGTCCGGCGCTACGGGCGGACGGAGCGGGAGCCCTTACGGGGGCGGGGCCGACACGAAGGGCCCCTCGTCGGTGGCAACGCAATCAGAAGGTCAGGGCGGTTCAGGACTGGGATCGAACGGTTCGGGAGTCTCAGGACGCCGCAGTGCGGCCTCCAGGGTTCCTACCGAGCAGGGTGCTGCACCCTCGGGTCAGGACCGCCAAGGCGGTCAGGCGCAAGGACAGGGACAGCCGGAAACCCGCACGATCGGGGAGCTGCAGAAAGCCGACCGGGCCGGAACCGGCGGAGCGAAGGCAGCGCAAGCTCTGAAGACCGGTGCCGGGGCAGTGGGCCGGGGATCCGCGAAGGTTGCAGCCGGTGGCGCGACGGCGTTCCTGCTGGCGGGCAGGGAAGCAGCGCGTCAGGCCTCCATGCGTGGGCAGCGTTCTGCCCGTTCGATGGCACCGGATACCGACCACATCAGTGGCCGGTAAGAGAAGTACGGCAAGGAGTAGGTAGTCATGGGAAGAATGGTTGTTGTTGGCGGTGAGGTCCAGAGCCGTGGTCTGTTCGGTGGGAACCGGACGGCACCGGAATGGATCGGCCTGTCGGTGGCCATCGGTACCGCGCTGTTGATCGTCCTGGCCGGCGGCAGCCAGATCGTCGCCCTGATCCTTGCCGCGGTGCTGGTCCTGGCTGGGGTCATCCTGACCACGCCCAATAAGTTCTCCGGTCACCGCTCCCTGGGTGCTCTCTTCGTGGAGGTCCGGCATAAGAAGGTCCGCGCCAAGAACAAGTCCCTGGTCTACGTTCCGGTCAAGAACCGGCCGCAGACGCGGATGATCAAGGCCGGGAAGAAGGACCGTGACCGTGCCGACGAGAACGGCATGATCGAAGTCCCGATCCGGCATAAGGACAATGCGCCGCTCATGGTGGGCACCGTCCGCCACTTCGCCATCGACACCCCCGAGGGGCCGCTGGTGATCTTCCGGCATCAGGGCAAGATCAAGAAGTCCTACTACACGGCCACGATGGAAGTCATGGGCTCGTCCTCGGGGATCCGGGAGGAGTACCGGAAGGAATCAGGGCACGTCGCCCGGGGCCAGTACCTCGCCCGGTTGGCCCGCCGCCAATCCCTCGTCACCCATATCCAGACCCTCGCCCGGGCAGTGCCGATGGACTCGGCCGACCACCTGCTGTGGGTCAAACGGCGGGTCGCGCAGAACGTCCCACGGATCCTCTTGGAGTCCTACGGTGAGTTGTGCGAGACGACCCGTTCACGGTCCGAACAGCACCGCACCTATGAGACGTTCCGGATCCCCGGCTCCGCTGCCCTGTACCGCCGCGCGGAAGCGTACGGATCAGGGGACGAAGGGATCGGTCAGGCGATCTATCAGGAAATCCGCTCTGCCATGGCCCAGGCCTCAATGATGGGCTCGATCACGAACTCGCGGCCCCTTGGCCCCCAAGCCATGGCAGCGCTGCTGCGTCACCTGCAGGACCCGGACTTCGACATTGACGACTACGAAGGCGCCCACCTGATGGACTGCTGGCAGCACCTGGACGGCACAGCCTCTCCCATCTCCCTGGTGGTGAACAACCACTGGCACATCCGCACCGGCTACGTGCCGGCCTCGGCCTTCAGCCCCGCTCCCATCCCGGTCGAGGCGTTGGAAGCGATCATCAGCGGCATCCAGCCCGCCGTGGTGCATTCAGTGTCCATGGTCATGGAACTTGAAGATGCCCGCAGCGCACGGTCCAAAGCCCGGACGGATGCCGCGATGGACAGGGCAAAGGGCAACGAGGTAGCCAAGTCCGGTGTCGTCACCGACGGCACCGAAGAAGTGTTGATGGACGCCTCCCACCAGCGCCTCCTGGACCTGAAGCCTGGCTCCGGCCACCACGGCGCGGCCTACGGCCTGTATATCTCTTTCGCGGTGGAAGATGCGAACGAGATCCTGTCCACCACCGACATTGTTGAGGCAGCTGCTTCCGATGCTGGTATCGAGTTCATTGACTGGTTGGACCACCGCAACGACCTTGCCCTGATCACCACTATGCCGTTCACGAGGGGAATCCGATGAGCACCACGAACGAGACCAAGCGTTTCAGCCTGCTCTGGGCTGCCGCCAGGAAATCCAAGCGGACGATCAGAGCGCAGGCCCGCGCCGGGAAGCTGGAGCTGGAAACAGCTGCAGCCGATACCGCGGCCGAAGGGTTGCGCCGGAACAAGCCGTTGAGCAAGCGTGCGGTGAAAAAGGCTGAGAAGAAGGAAGCCAAGGACCGTGAGCTGATTGAGGCCAAAGCGAACGCCAAGGCCCGGTGGCACCACGAACGCAAGTGGGCTTTCGCGTCAAAACTGGGCTTCTATGACCCGGCAGCCACGGGTGTGGCGTCTTCGACCCGGCAGATGGAGTTCTCCCACATGGCGATTGCCTCCCCGCCGACCTCGCACCGCGGCCTGGTATTCGGCGTCGATGCCGGGTCCGGGTGGATGATCGTCCACGACCCATTCACCGCCTACGGTGACACCCTCGAATCCCCGAACGTCTGCTACATCGGTGACCTCGGGCAAGGGAAATCCTCGGCCATGAAAACCTGGGGCGTGCTGCGTCAACTGATCCTCGGCCGCCGCGTCGTGGTGATCGACAAGAAGTATCAGAAGGACGTCGGCGGCGGCGAATACACCCCTCTTGCACGGAAGCTCGGCGTCGCACCGGTGCGGTTCAGCATCGGTGGCGGCGGATCCCGGATCAACATCCTCGATCCCCGTATCGCTGCACGCCTGAACGAGGAAACCCACGACAGCGCCGAAGCGTTCCGCACTCCGGCAGGTCAATCAATGCTGGTCCGTGCCGTGATGGAAGAAGCCCTCCGCCGGCCCATGACGCCCAAAGAAGGCAAAGCCGTCCGGATGGCGCACAGGCAGGCGTTGACGGACGCGAAGAAGGCGGGGGAAGTCGCGCACATCGGGCACGTCCTCAAAGCCCTCTACGCCCCCAATGAAGACGCCGCAAGGACCACGAACCTGACAGTGGAAGAGCTGCGCGAATGGGGTCAGGATCCGGCCTTCGAGCTTGAACGAATGATCGAAGACGACCTCGCCGGCCTGATCGACGGGGAAACCAGCGTGGATATCCAGCTCAACGCCGGCCTGACGGTCTTTGACGTCTCGCTCCTGCCCGAGGACGGCCCGGCGCTGCCGATCGTCATGACGATCATCAACACCTGGTTGGCGAACACCCTCTACCGGCAGGAAGAAGCAGTCCCGACGGTATTGCTGATTGAAGAAGCCTGGCACACCGTCCAGGGATCGGTGGCCACGGTGACCCGCCGCAACACCAAACTCTCCCGCGCCCTGTCCCTCTCGTGCCAGTTCGCGTTCCACCACATCTCCGACATCCCGGCAGACAGCCCGGCGATCTCCATGCTCAAAGAATGCGGCACCGTCCTGCTCTACAAGCAGCAAAAGAGCGCCGACGCCTTGGCCTGCGAAGAGATGTTCACCCTCCCCATAGGGACGGCCGAAGTGATCACCAAACTGGTCAAGGGCACCTGCCTGTTCAAAATCGACCAATACGACCCCTTCGAAGCCATACACGTCCGCAGCCCCCTCGAAGTCGAACTGACCGACACGGACGGTGCCATGAAGTCCACCTCCACCATCGCGTTCACCGAAGAACCCAGCACCGACGAGGCCATGGAGGTCATCCCGGCATGAGCAAACAAACCTCAACAGACACCCTGATGAAGATGGGCCTCGCCGGCTTCGTTGTCGTGCTGGCGGGCCTCGCCTGGGTCTCCGCATTCCTCGGTGAGCTCCTGACACCAACCGGGATGCCATGGACCAACTTCACGGAATTGGTGGCCCGGTTCAAGGCCGGCACCTTCGCCTGGCCAGGAGCCGCGACATGGATACTGATCGTGCTCGCGATTCTTGCTTTCCTGGGCATGGCGTTCCTGACCATCGTGCTCGGGGGCAACAAGCCTAAAGACGACGGCCTGCCCCGGTACAAGGACCTCGAGCCCCGGATGGGCAAGAAGGCAGCCTTGGCCAAAGCCCGGCAGTCACTCCACCTGCCCGAAGACGCAGCCGAAGCGGACATCATCGTCCCGGCGTTCAAACTCGACGGCAAAATCCTCTACGTCCAGCACGAAGATTCCATGTGGGTTTATGCCCCGCAACGTTCAGGAAAGACCCTCTACATTGCTGTCGGAATCGTGTTGGATGCCCCGGGTCCGGTGCTCGCGACGTCCACGAAAAATGACCTGCTGATGTACACAGCGGTGTCACGCAAGCGGCGCGGCCGCGCGCAGGTCTTTGACTTGCAGGACATTTCCGGTTGGCCCGACACGATCAGCTGGAGCCCCGTTGCCGGCTGCGAAGACCCGGACGAAGCCCTCGCCCGCGGCAAAGCCTGGGCCGGCGCCCAGCCGATGGGGAACGTCAAGAACGGCGACTGGTTCAACTCCAAGGCCGCAGCCATTCTGGGCCGGTTCCTGCACGCCGCGGCGCTCGATGGAGGCACCATCGAGGACGTTGTGCGCTGGTCCAACAACTTCGCCGATCCCGAACCTCTGGAAATCCTCCGCGAACATGGGGCACCGGCCGCGTTCGCAGAACGCTTGCAGGCGCTGACTTCCTCCCGTGCCGGCGAAACGGTGGATTCCATCCAGGAGACCCTTGCCGGGCTGCTGGAGCCTCTGTCCTCGCCGAAGGCCTTGAAGTTCCTCACCCCTGGCGAAGGCCAGGGCTTCGATGTGGACGACTTCCTGACGGGAGCAAATACCCTGTACCTGCTCACGGACGGGGAAGATTCCCCGGTGGCTCCATTGGTGACGATGTTCGCGGACCACGTATTCCGTAAAGCCCAGAAAATCTCCCAGACCCGCGCCGGCGGCCGCTTGTGGCCGGTGCTCACGATGGTTTTGGATGAAGCCCCCAACGTTGCGGCGTTTCCGAAGATGGCAGGTGCCCTTTCGGACTCCGGCGGCCGCGGCATCCGCATCATCGGGTTCAGCCAGTCATTCGCCCAGAACCGCGCCCGTTGGGGAGACGACGGGGCCAAAGCGATCCGCGGGACATCGTCCCTTCGCCTGTTCCTTCCCGGTCTGGAAGAAATGGCCGAACTCGAAACCATCGCCAAAGCCGCCGGACCGACCACCCATCAGCGTGTTTCAACGTCGCGGGGCAAGGGCGGTTCGTCCAAGACCACCAGCGAAGAGGAACGCCCGGCGATCCGCGCCCACAAGATCCAGCAACTGGATCAGGGTAAGGCCTTCATGCACTACACCAACGTCCGCCCGGCGATCGTGGAACTGACCCCATACTGGGAACGCAATGACGTTGAGCAGATCAAGAAGGACAAGCAGGCCGCCGAGGCCCTGACCAGCCGAATCACCGGATGAGCAACGATCCCTACGCCGGCATCCCGTTCCCGGACGAGGAACCTGCGCCGGAAGACTCCGGCGCAGGCAGCGATGCCGGGGCACCCGGCATCGCACCGGCCGGCGTTGACGGAGACGGCGTATTGCCCTCCGTCGAGGAACTGGTGCTGGACCATGACGGCCAGCTGGGCCAGCTCCGCGCAGACGTTGACGGATTGGTGGGACTGGTCGGGGATCTTCTCCAGAAGCCGCCCGCCGAGAAGCCGGCGCCTTGGAACTGGAAGGAACTGGACGGCCCCAACGCCGCGGCGCTCCTGACCGAACTGCGCCAGTGGGTTGACTGGTACAACGGCCGCTACGGTGTCACGACCGATTCCAGGATCTTAGGCTGCTGGTACCGCCACGGCCCGGTCGTGGAAGAACTCACCGGCGTGTGGATCGCCTGGCGGGCTGCCTATTGCGGGCACAAGACCCCGAACGATGCCCCGGCGTACTGGCACGAACGGATCCTGTGGCCCGCCATCGCCCGGATCACCAAGAGCAACTGGGGTCTATCAGCATGCATCCCCGCACACAAGGACCCCCGACCCAAGACAGAGCCTTCCACCGACGACGGATTCACAGCCTTCACTACCACCCTGAATGGCTGATCCGGTTCCACGAGACGGCACAAGAGCGCACAGTGCTAAAGCCCATCCACTCTGGTGGGGCTCGAATGGTGCGGCCTCTCACCGCGTGGGTCTCATGTGGTCGAGTTTTCTCACAGCCAACCTCAAGCTTTGGGTGGGCATAATGCGACCGAAGCTTCGGTCAACCGCTATTTGACCGGGGCTTCGCCAATTCCGGCGCAGGGAAGTGCTAGAAGTTACTGGATCTGCCCACGTACGAGGAGTCAAAAACATTTGCGGCCGCAGGGCGGCTGAAGTGTCTTCTGGCGGCATTTACGATGTAGGCCCACTCATCCGAGGCAGCCCACGCCGGGTTGTCGACCTGATCTCCGGCGCGTATCCGTCTCGAACCATCCGTGAGGCCTGTGACTGCGGTTCTTGAAAGGTGCCAATCGTGCGTCGGGCGATATATCCCCTCCGTCGTCAGGTACCAAGGGGAGTCGTCAGGTCCTATCGTTTCAATGAGCATCCCCTCAAACTGGTGCCGCCCGGGAGACTTGTTGCTTGCAGCCACCGCGGCCTGGATACCTTTTTCGAATCGGACGCGGATCGTTGTCCAGTCGATCCTTTCCCCAAGTGGGCGTCCCCGGTTCTGGGTCAACCTGTCAGTAAGACGTTCCACGGCATCGTAGAACTCCTCCCCGGGCTCCCAGACGATGGCTACGCTTAATTGCGGATTACCCGGTGTTCCGGTCAGATGCATTTGGGAGTCTCCAGCGGTGCGGCGAATCTGCCGGTCGTGGGACATCCCCGAGGTGTAAGGCGGACCCCAGCGCAGGCCAATACGAAGCTTTCCTGGTTCTTCGTCCGCCTGAACTTCCAGCTTGTTCCCGAAGAGCGCTCCAACGCGCGCGGCTTCTTCAAAGGCGCGCTTCACCCGTTCGTAAGTGAAATCCTGAGCGAGGTTATCGAGCGCCTTGCTCTGATTGGCGAGCCTGGTCTCGTAAAGTGAATCGATCCGCTCCGACAGGGGTGCCAAACGATCGTCAATTTGGGACTCCACCTCCCCTCGCAGTTCATCCCTGACGCCAGCTGCGGCGTGCGACACAGTGTCGGTCACGACTTTCCTCAGCAGCGGTTCGCACAGCAGCAGGGCGGCCGCCGAAAGGATTCCGACGCCGAAGTTGGTGAAGATGGATTGCCAGACAGGCCAACTATCATCCGAGGTCCAGGAGAACCAGCCCCGAAAGAAGGCGAGGGCGGTGACAACCGCTCCGAGAAGAATCAATGCCAGCACCCAGGTCCGCTTTAACCTGTGCCGGGGAGTCGTCGTGTCCACATCGACACAGTACAGGTGCCTTAGCCTCCCGGCACCCCAACCATAAAAATGTATGAGGCCATATAAGTAATCTCTTATACGGCCTCATATTTTTCTATAGACTGTCACCATGGATTCCGATCTGAACCCCTTTTCCCCTGGTTCTGGGCTTAAGCCGCCGGCCCTCGAGGGTCGTCAGGCTGAAATAGACGCGTTCGACCGACTGATTGTCCGAACGAAGCGCCAAGCTTCGGAACGAGGCATATTGCTCTCGGGACTTCGCGGGGTAGGCAAGACTGTTCTGCTGAACAACTTCGCGGCCCAAGCTGAGCGGCATGAGTGGTTCGTGGTCCAGATCGAGGCCCAGCCATCCCCTGAAGGTCGAAAGGCAACGAGGCAAAAGCTTGCGCGGGCCATCGAGGCCGGAGCAAGACGGCTTCGAGCCAAGTCGGCATGGAGCTCGGTGAAAGATGTCTTAGGCAGCATCGGATCGTTCAGTGTGGCGCTCGGATTCACCGGAGTCACTGCAACCCTGGGAACGACTCCAGGTAGAGCGGATTCGGGGAACCTCGACATCGATCTCGAAGAGCTCGTGGAAGACATCGCAATGGCGATGGCCAAGAACAAGGCCGGCTTTGGGATGTTCATTGACGAAATGCAGGACCTTGACGACGAACTGCTCGGTGCCCTGATATCTGTGCAGCACCTGGCAGGACAGAAAAGCTGGCCCTTCTTCATTATCGGTGCAGGGCTGCCTAATCTGCCAGGGAAACTAAGCGCCACCAGATCCTATTCAGAACGGCTTTTTGACTACCGCGTAATCGGCGCCCTCGACCACGCCTCGTCAGCCGACGCGATCGGCCTACCCATGAACAAGCTGGGCGCGCACCTGGATTCCGATGCCCTTCGAGCGCTCGTCGCAGCGGCGGAAGGATATCCCTTCTTCCTGCAGGCCTACGGCAAGGCTGCTTGGGACGTGGCCTCTAGCAAGAGAGTCAACCTTGAGGACGCAAGGCTGGCTATCGAAATTGGTACAGAGCAACTGGACGCGGGCTTCTTCATAGCTCGTTGGCAGCGGGCCACTCCTGCTGAGCGGCAGTATCTGCGAGCCATGGCTGAAGACAACGACGAAGCATCTTCGACAGCGACCGTGGCCGCGCGACTGGAAAAATCCGCTAGCCAACTGACCGTCGCCAGGGCAAACCTCATCGCCAAAGGCCTCATCTATGCCCCCGATCATGGGGCTGTGCGATTCACTGTTCCGGGTATGTCCGGTTTCATCAGCCGCCAATACGAGGACTAACCGTGTCGAATATGTCTTGACACGAGGGCGTTCCGTGTCGCGGGCCCAAACACCTCTAGAAGTGAGCTGTGTGACTTCAGGCGCTGTTGGCAAAAATATTCACTCAGCAGCAATGACTGCTCCATCACGCTTCAAGAGACTCCAACTTCTTACGCATCGCTACGCATCACCACGCATTCCTATGCACCAGAACTTTCCACCGCGCGGTGGGGCGCGGCATGAAAACCCTGTGAAATGCGCGATAAGCACGATTTGGCGGCTTTGACCCCCAAGTCCGGTCCAACATACGTCCGCGCGGTACTAGGCACTTAGAACGGCATACAGCGGGTTAAGCGCAGCACGGTCTGGTAAAGTTATTCATAGCGAAGATTTTCCGTGGATTCTTAACGGAAAAACCCCGCCTCTGCTTTGTTAGCGCAAAGCAAAGAGCCCTGTTAGCGCAGGACTCATATGGCGGGGTTGTGTGCATTCCTTTAGCTCCGGAACGCACTCATCTTAGCGCGCGCAGGGCCTCCCTGTCACGTCATGTGGCAGAGGGGCCCTGCTGCCGGCGACCAAAAGAGTCGTTCGGTGACGACCAAAGATGATAGGAGTGCGCCACAGTGCGTATTACCAAGAAATTCGGAATTATCGGCTCTGTCCCATTCCTGGATGTTCACGTCGATCGTGACAACTTGCTGTTTCTACACCCCACGGCTATCAGAAATGGTCTGCATCAGGACCTGGCCACCCGAGCCTCTGCCCGCATCGCAAGCTTCACAACCGAAGTCATCAGATGCCGGGAGAGCCCGCATCTGGTGGATGGCGTCAAAGGAAGAGCGCTTCTGCGGTCCGGACTTAACGAGCCCAACGAGACCCGCCTGGGCTACACCCGCGAGGGGAGTAAGGGTCACGGCTGGGGACCAGGACTTGGAAGCCACCTGTGGAAAGAACTGGACTCGCCATTGTGCCGCCGGGGCCTGCTGACCAACATTGAACACCTGCCGCTCTTCATTCCTAGGGTTGGTGACGACCTCATCTCCGATATGACCACAAGGCTCGCCATGCCGGAACTGGTCGAATTTACGTCTCTCATGGTTCGGGACTATCCCGTTCTGGGAGCAGTCATGCGCAGGGCTGCGCTCACGGTCTGGGATTCGGACGAGTTGAGATGGACTCGGTTGGACACGATCCTCCCTTTTATGGGAGGCAAGCATCTGGTCCTGTTGCCGAAGTCGTGGGTGTCGAAGAAGCTGCCGATGTACTCCCGGCAGTTTTACAACCGCTTCACGACAGACGATGTCCAGCATGAGCGTGTCAGTTACATCGAAGGTCGCGCTTTGGTTCCACTGAAGCGCGACCTTAACCGGGAGTTCCCGAAAGTGCTTCAGTTCAACACCACCCAGACCCTGAAAGCAGCTGATAAGGGCAGAAACCTCGTTCGGCTCTATGACCGCTTCGCCGACACTGCCTTCCAAGCGCTCCCGGACGAAGAAATCATCAAGCGCATCGCGGCATAACCGGAGGCGGCGGGGGAGCGGAGTGCTTCCCCGCCGCAAACGTCATGGCCCCAACAACCTGTTTGCAAAAGGGCTCGAGTAACAGATGTCGCGGGCAAATTTCCCCAGCCCTGTCGTAGGACCCGACAATTGAAGAAGAACGAGGCGCGGCAATCGGACGGATAGATCATCGCTCTCGTTGATCAGCCTCTTCCGGGTCGCTTTTTGGATCATGATCCGGCCCCACTGATCGCTCGGTAGAGTCGTTTGTCCACGTCCGTCATCAATCCGGCTTGGGCCAAAACCTCGTAGAGGCCATGGAATGTCTGGCTCGGAATTGAGCTGAATCGATGAGGGTCCTCCACCAGATATTTCCAGAGGGCGCGTTCAGAGCCCAGGTCGATGGAAGGATCGAAGAACCAATCTAAGAGGACTTCGGATTTTTCGCTTGTGGCTATGTGGGCAATCCTGGTGTACCCGTGTTCAGGCGGCCCAGGCGGTTCACTGCGCAGCGGTGCAAAAGTTCCCCGTAGTTCCGGCGGAACCGGCTGAACAAAAGCCCAGTCGTCTTGCGGCTCTGGTCTCTCTAACCAAGCGAATCCCTGCCCGACCTCACCCACGGTCCATCCCATCGCGCTGTACCAGTCTGAGAGCGAGTCAGGAATGGACGCGAAAACCTGGGAAAAGCCGAGAATATCTGCATTCTCCAGCATGCGCTTTGTCAGCCGAGTGCCTACGCCCAGCTTTCGGGCCTTCACGTCCACTACAACGCGAGCGAGTACGGCGACAGCGCTACTCTCTCTTCCGTTCCCGCCGACATGAGGCCGAAGAACGGCAGTTCCAACAAGGCGATCCTTGCGATCCATAGCGACAGCGACGGGCTTCCGCTGTTCGCGCCATTTACTGACGCCGTCTTTCCAGAGGGCAAGAGGTGTTGTTTTCAGCGATGCTGCCGCCGCAGCTTCGGTGTCCATCTCGAAGGGAAACGCCGCATAGGTGAGCTTCAGAATGCCCTCACAATGCTTGGGGGCAGCAGCCCTGATTTCCACTGACTTGGATTGGCTCAATTTTCTTCTCCTGAGGTGATGCTGAAGGCCAGTCATATGCCTAGGCCTAGTTGGCTGTGTGCGTTTCCGCTTAAGGGAGACCTGTACCAGGTTGAGCCCATGCTTTCGGTCCCGATGGAGACGTCTGGCCGCTGGCGTGGCAGTAGCGACGTCATCACTGTTCCTGGCTGGTTGCCTGGGCATCCCATCGCTTTTGGGCACCTTGCCGGGTGATCCCGACTGCTCTGCCGATTTTGTCCCAGGAGATACCGTCGGACCGGGCTGCGGCTACGGCCTCATCAAGTTGGGCTTCGACCGTCTTTATTTGCTCGCCCAAGGTCTGGATGGTGTGGAGATGGAGGTCCGGGGCGATGTGGGAATGCCATTGAGCCAGGAAAAGCGGTTCAAGGTCGTCGCGGTCACTGACGTAGCTGGGGTCATCGCTGGAGGGGTCCCCAGCATAGATGAGATGGCGGGTGAGATCTTCCTCGACGGGGTCCCAGACGCGGGTCCACAGCGGTTCCAGAACGACGTGCTTCTTGAACGTTTCGCAGCTGCAGGCAACTTTCCAGCCGACCACCTGGGATGGCGGCCGCCAGGCCTGGCTGTCCGGGTCGTCGTTTTCCCAAATAACCTTGCCATCCTGTGACATCAGGCTGATTTCCATGTGCTTGCCGCCGGCCCCGAACATGCCGTCCGCGAACACGCAGACAACGTAGCCCTCGTGCCCGCTGCCCTCGGTGAACCAGCCCATCGTTGCTTCCCTCCATCGGCCTCCGGTTGCTACAGTCATCAGCATGCCCGATAGCAACCATCGTTGCCATGGTATTCAGCATAGGCAACTTTACTTGTCATAATCTCCGCTATCGGCCTGTTCTTGGTAGGAGGCACGTTCGTTACTCGATGGTCCGGACCGCGGATGCGGGACTGAGAAATTATCTCGCCCAAGTCGCAGAATCCGGCTTTAGCCTGAGTGTGGCGCTGCGTCGGTCCGAGCTCCGTTGCCGCTGCAGCGATAAGACCCGCATTGGATGGGTCGCCGGATTGATGGAAGCCTCGAAGGTACTCTGGGGATATGGCCGATGGGGAACCTACTGCACAGACGACCAAGCCGAAGACCAAGGGCACCTGGAAGCGCAAAAGCCTGGCCAGACGACAGTGGGACGCCCGGGAATGGCTTGAACGCATCGTCCCACCCGAACGGATCACCGACGACCGTGTGGGGCAGTTGGCAGAGGTCGTCGACAGGTACCGTCCCGGGACCAAATATCAGATCATCGCAGACGCCATGGTCAGAAACAACGAAGTTCCTACCATCGAGAAAGTCGCCGCACGCTACGAATCCCGCAAGAACGCTTGGCTGCGCCGCAACGCCAAAACTTCTTCCGTAGACATTTCCCCTGCAGCCGTTGACCAGCTCGCCGTGATGATCCGAGCCTCCTGGAAACGTCGCGGCCACGGAGCTACCTGGTCAGAAATCCGCGCTGCCATGCACTGAGACCGAGCCCAAACCCGACACGCCCCTACCAAGCTCCGCGCCGACGGCCTCATTTCCTTCACAACCGACAGCGGCTCCCTCACTCTGACAAGCGAAGCCGTGCGTGGAACGGCCGATGCCAGGAAGTCGGCCTAAACACTGCACAGCTGCCGAACCTGGGGAAAATCGATTAGATCTGCGCGACATAATTGACGACAAGACCGCACTGCCACAATTATCGGTCGAAGCCACTGCCTATCCAGTGCGTAGTTAAGCCGCAAAGCGGATCCTTGGCGCCGCATACCCCTGGCTTTGGTACCAATTGTCCAAAGTGCTTTGGACAATTGGTACCTGGCCGCCGCTGGAGAACTAGCGACCGTCGTCGACAGCTACCATCCGAAACTTAATCGTCCATACTTCCGGTGTCGCCTACGGTTCCTTGTTCCAGTGCAGCGGTGATGGCTGCGGGGGAGGGGAGTGCTTCGCGTTCCTTGGCCGGGAGCGTTTCGTAGGTGTAAGAGGTGACGGCGATGGGCTGGGAGGAACCGTCCAGGGCGTAACGGACCGTTGGTTCGTGCTTCGACCCGCACACCAGGATCCCAACGGCGGGCGCCATGCCGGGAAACTTCACAAGGTCATTGACTGCGGCAACGTAGAAGTTCAATTGCCCTAGGTGCTCTGGCCGGAACTTGCCGGCCTTTAGTTCCACAACCACGAACCGGTTTGTGGGCACGTGCACCAGCAGTAGGTCGATGTAGAAGTCTTCACCCTCGACGTCCAGATGATACTGGCGACCATAGAACGCGAAACCTCGGCCGAACTCAGCCAAGGTTTGGGTCATGCGTTGGGTCATGGCCTCTTCGATGGCCAGTTCCTCGGCCTCGCTGGTCAGCCCGAGGAAGTCCAGAACCAACGGGTCCTTGGCGACGTTCTGGGCCAATTCGGCGCCATCGGCTGGAAGGCGAGCCTCAAGGTTGTTTGGCGCAGCTCCTATCCTCCGGTGCAGGCCTGTGGCGATCTGGTGTTCAAGGACGGTGAGTTTCCACTTCTGCTCAATGGCCATGCCGGCGTACCAGTCACGGACTTCTGGGTCCTTCAGCTTGAGCAGTTCGATGATGTGGCCCCAGGCCAGCGCACTAATCCGCTCCCGTGTGTCCGGATCAGTAAAGTCCCAAGCGGCCGCGAAGGAGCGCATGTAGAACAAATTGGATCGGGAGAACCCGCGCATATTCGGGAACGAAGCCTTCATGTCCGAGGCGAGGCGTTGCAGGATCTTCGAACCCCATGGTTCTTGGGCTTGGCGCTGAAGGATCGTAGCTCCGATGGCCCAGTACATTTCCACCATCGCCGTGCTGGCTGCTTGCTGGGCGCGCAGCTGAGCTGTTGTCACCAGTTCCTTCAATGAGGCCAGTGTTCCGCTGTATCCGTGGGGCAGCTCCGGTTCGATCATCGACACGCAACAACACTACCGGGAACCCTGAAAACGGCCGGCAGCTCAATTGTCCAAACCACTTTGGACAATTGCGACGTTGACCGGCGACAGCGTCCGCTCGGGTCTCAGACCGACGACGGCGGCTATGCTGCAGGTTCCACTGGCCGCCGGGGCAGATGTGTGACGGAGTGTTTCCCATGTCAGCCGACGGTCGGGTGAGTGATTGTGCAATGATGCAATAATCGCTGGGCTCCGCCGAGCACCACCAGAAATTCGCGGAGTCCCTAGCCGATACCGGCGCCAATGAAACGCAGATCCGTGGCCGACTCGCAGCATCCCGCAGCGAGGGCACACACCCGAGCGCAGCAGTGACAACCGGGAAGGCCACCAAAGCCAGGAAGACTCGCGGAGGGGCAGCCTCGGGCGTCGAGAGAAGCAAGAACGGGCTGAGCCGCTAGCTGGACCTGTCGTCCAAGCACCCATCCGTTTTGTGGAGATCGGACCGGCCGAGGGCGTTTTGAGGGCCCCGGTCCCTTCCCCGGACAGCCATTCTGCTGCAGACGTGTACTGGCACCTCTGCTCGGCGATTACTTTTCTCCCCAATCACCCCTCGAAAGGTCATGAAAGGGGGTTGCCATCTGGGCGAAGTCCTCGGTTGAGGTTTTCCTTGTCCTGCTGTTCGGAACGTTTTAGGCGGGAAGTCGGGACGCTGCGATAGCCACTGGGACGCACATGGCAACAAATAGGGCGGCCAAAAAGAGCACAGGAACCGCGTCGCCAAATGATGGACTCACCGTAAGGGCGAGAACGACGAATGCGGTAGCGAGGGGAACATTCCAGATTAGGGGTGCGAAAACACTTCGGTACGCACTCACTGTCCGATTACTGTGCTGCGGGAGATCATATCGTTCTTTCACCTTGGTGTTCTCCCGTCACGTGGTCTGCGAGAGTACGGAAGCGATATGGATGGACAAGACGAGGCCATAGGCGAGGAAAGCTAGCCCAAAGATCAGGGCGATCCAGGAGATGCCGAGGATGACAGTGTCTTCGTGCTTATGCGCGGCTGGGATGCGGTAGGCGAACGACATGATGAACCTGGCATATGCCTTCCGGAATAGAACCGCAGCCACGCCTATGACGATGATTACGAAGGCACCCGCGAACTCCACGTTTACCGCGCAACAAGGTGGTAGATGATGACACCGATGCCTGCGGCTATCCAGGTGGCCGCCACAAAGCGGACCCCCTTGATATTAGTGCGGCGGAATGCTTCCTGGTTCTTGCCGGGCCGTAGGTAATCCAAGCTGCTCACGGCAACTTTGGCTAAGACCGGGGCCTTGACCCAAATCAGGATTCCACCGCCAATGGCAAAAAGTCCTGCGATCGTTGCAATTAGTAGCTGCATGAGAACTCCTAGATCTTCACGTAGTCGGTCCACATCATGGAACAGCCGCCTCCGAGCCCTACACCCGTCCCCAGGAAGCCGCCAGTCAAAAATTCACCGCTCCCGGCCGGTGGCAGGTTGACGCCGCCAAACAGCCCCCACCCCCACAGACCACCACATTCGACACTCATATTGCCCTTGCCTTGGGTCGTGCCCACACCCACTGAAGTACCGAGGCTCACTTCCGCGCGCGCTCCGATGCCTCTAGTAAAGCCGACATGCGTCCCCCCATGGGCGAAGTTCAGCGAGAGGCCGCCACAAACGATGACGCATCCCGTAAGTACTGGAAGGGAAAGAATGAACGAAGGCCCATAAGCTTCCTCCGATCCGCCTTGGACATGGCGAGTTAATATTGATACGTTCCCTCGGGCAGCCACGCCCACCCGTCAACACCGGCCCGGGCCATCAAGTTGCGCATCAGGTACAGCACCAGGCCGCTGAGCATCAGGAAGACCCCGACGACGGCGAGGAACGGGTCACCCATCTAAGCACCTACCCAGGGCGGTCGGAAGATGAGCGTCAGCACCACAATCAGCAAGCCACCAACGATCAGGACCGAACAGAAGAACACCCCGAGCATCTCGAAGCCCCGAACCCGTTCCTCATACAGCTCCGGGTCTGCTGCAAGCGAGTCGGATTCAGAGGCTGCCATCTTCCGGCCGAGCATCTCTGATGAGATGGAGTACTGTCGGCGGGCAATCCACTTCCTGAACGGCAGCCACACCAAGCCAATCGCTATGAAGACGAATCCAAGCGCCATGTAATCTCCCCAAGTAACCCAAGTGGTCACTCAGAAGTACAGTCCAAATATGGAGATAGCGTAAATCAGCAACGCTAGATATGCCCCCGCAAAAGCTGACTGGTAGGGCCAACGGGTCCGTCTGATTGCAGCCGGCACCACTGCTCTTTTCCCGTCTGTGCTGACCTTCGCTGGCCCTATCGCCGACAGTTTCATCGGGTAGAGCGCGAAGGCCCCGGTGAGCAAAGCCCCGGAAAGGTAGGCCAGTCCCCATAATCCTTGGAAAGTCGAGAATGCCGGCAGGAGCACAGCAACCACGAGCGCGACCCCGTTACCTGCTAGCTGGAGCCCAACGAAGAAGCGGTCCATGGACGAACCAAGCCTGAGGGGATACCGGAAGCGCCCTGCTACCGCCAATGATGTCGCAATCACTACCAAGGCAACTATGAGCAGTAACCGGACCATCAGCAGTACTTTCTAACGTAGTTGGCTCCATCGTAAAGCGGGCCGGCCAGATTGGCTGCACCCCAGTCGACTCTGGCACCCGCACGCCATGCTTCGTCGACGTGTGGATTTGAGTGGATTGGAGCCATACCGCTCAAGCCGATCCGGCACGCGGGCCCGTTCATCCGCATCCAAACCGGCGCCAGGGGGAGCGGACTGGTGTCCACCAGGGGGCTTTTCTGTCCTTCTATTCCTTCAGCGGCATCGCCCAAACCTCCGTCAAAGGTGGACTAACGGCGACGGCATTCCGTCACCACGATTCCCGCCTGGGAGATCCGAACCTGCACACCCACCTTGTGGTCTCCAACAAGGTCCAGGACTTTCAAGGGAACTGGAAGACCATCGACGGCAAACTGCTGCACCGCTCCGCTGTTGCCGTCTCGGAGCACTACAACACCCGGATCCAGGCCTACCTTGAAGAGCACGGCGTGGAGTTCGAAGCCCGCACCGTCAACGGGTCCAAGCAGCCCGTCATGGAAATAGCTTCCATCCCACGTGAACTGAACACGCTCTTCTCCAAGCGCAGCACGGGCATCCGTTCAAGCCTGACGGAACTACGCCAGGCGTACGAAGAACAGCACGGCCACAGCCCCGACCAAGCCGCCCTGATCAAACTCGCACAGGCAGCAACATTGGACACCCGGCCCGACAAAGAGGCTCCCAAGACCCTCGCCGAACAAGCCCAAGCATGGCGGCAGGAAGCCGCAACCCTGTTCACCGAGAAGGACCTCAAACGCATCACCGGGACCCGGTCCCGGACATTCCGCCCCGCGACTGCCGAGATTGATATTGACGCGACAGCGCGTCAGATCGTCGCCGCTGTTTCGGACAAGCGCTCCACCTGGACGGCGCAGAACGTCATGGCCGAGGTCAACCGTTGGGCCCGCGAATATGCCGTTGAACACGGCCCTGTCCCGGCACTGCACGGAGGGTGGCCAGCTGCTCATCGGACAGTCCCTGCAACGGGCGTTCACCTGCTTGGGCAATCAGCTCCGGAGCTTTATCCATGATCTTTTCCACGCGCCAGGCGAGCACAGCGGAAAGGTCATCGGCGCTCTGGAACTCACGTTGGCCAGCTGCCGTGCGCAGCAACCCGGCGGTGTCCCAGCCGCCCTGCTCGGCTTTAGCCAGATGCGTGGCCACCGCTCCCCAGGACTCGGCCTTGATGAACTTCGCTGCGTCCGGTCCAAGGATCTCCCGTGCCATGGCGGCCATGCGCAGGGTGCTCGCTTCATCGTTGACGTAGCGGTACTGATCGGCCAGGGTCAAGGGCGAGTTGATGCGTTCGTACTCGGTGGCCATGGCCTCATGCGCGGAGGAGTCCTGGCTGTGGTTCCCGGCGATCGCGGCAAGAACACTGTCGCGGTCTTGGCCTTCCTCGACGGTGACGAACAGCACGTTCTCATCCCGGCCACGGGTTGCGGCGACGTAGGCGTTCTCCCGGGTGGTGGAGCCATCGAGGATGGGGATGCCGGCGTCTTTGGTCATGCCCTGGGCACGGTGGGTGGTCAGGGCGTAGCCGAGGTGGCAGAGGCAGAGGCCGGTGCACGGGCCGCCCGTGAAGCAGTTGCAGTCCATAGACCGAAAGCAGCTGACCACTGGACCAACCGCCGGTACGGCAAGCTCACCGACGCCGAGCTGGAACGCCGGATCTTCACCACCCGGTTCACCGCACGGGAAACCTCGTCTATCAACGACCCCGCGGTTGCCCGCCGAGCCCACCAGCAGCTGCGCGCGCTCCAGGACGAACACCGGATCCGCAACGAGCAGCTCAAAGAATCCCAACGCGCGGCAGAAACCGCCGAACGCGGCGGCCGCAGCGCCTACGGGAAGAACCCCGCCGCCGGTGCCAACACACAACGCGCATGGGGACACGAGACGATCGCCGCCCGCGCCCGGGCTGAGGAACGCCTCCGCACCCTCACGCCGCGCCCCACCACCCCTGTGCAGGCGTCGGACAGGCTGCCCGAATGGCTCGCCCCGGCGGGCGCGGCAGCAAGCCCGTACCTGCCCCGACCATGGAAGGAAGAACTCTCAGCCCGCCGCGAAGTCCTCGCCGCAAGGTTCGACGAACGCGGCCACCTCCTGGCGGCCACACCTCCGGAATGGGCACAGGAACTCGGGCCCGTCCCGGCACGCCCCGACGCCGCCCAGCAATGGCGCGACACCGCGGCCAGCATCGAACTGTTCCGCGCCCGCTACAACGTTCCCGAAACGGAGGACACACCAGTGCCGGAACGGTTCAGAAACGACGAGATCGGCCAGCAACTCCACGCCCAGGCAGTGACCGTCTCCAAACGCTCACACGCCCTGCCCGAACACGCCACCGACCAGGACCTGACGCTCGATGCGCTGGCGGCGGTCGAGCGGAGCAAGGACACTCACGCCCCCGAATCACCAGCGCAGCGCGCCACGGACGGGGACAGGCAAGCCAACGCTCAGGAGCCGACGGCCATCACCCCCGCCCAGACGGAAAAACCACGTCTGCGAAGCCGCCTGGAGAAAATCACAGCCGAACGGAACGCCGCACGACTCGCGGCCCAGCAGGAGGCACAGCCGCAAACCGAGGGAACAGCTGCGCAGAAGGAAGCCGCCAAACAGCAAGCCGAACGCACCGCAGCGCAAGCACGCCAAAAACAGCACGACCAGGGCCGCGAACTCTAGCCGTCACGCATCATGGCACCGAGTAAGTCACGCGTTCTCCGCCCCTCAGGATGGCGTGCGGTGACTCGTGCCTGATCCAGCCAAGCCCATCCCAGAATTGCTTAGACTCGACGTCATCGTTCAGAGCAGTCATGCGCGGCAGCGGGTTCTGGTCTCGGATTGCCTGGACTGCCATGCGGCCAATCCCCTTCCGGCGCATGGAGACAGCGACCTGGAACGCGAGCATGTCGAGCTGCCCGTGCGGGAGGTTGCCAAGAACAGGCTAGGAGGGCATGGAACTTATGGGACTGGACGCTGCGTGGGCGTGCGCTGGGACGATCCCATGAAGTCAACCATGGTTTGGTCGAACGACGTCACAATTTTCCAGTGGATTAGAACTGCCGATTTACAAGGAGCTTCGTTGGTTCAATCTCTAGTGTGTGAGGCTCCTGGGGAGCGATGGCCGAGGTGAGTGAAGGAAAAAGAGGGTCTAGAGGTGATTTGTCAGTATGCGGAGAATATCAACTGGCCCGGTGCGATATCCATCGCACGTTAGATCCTTGAGAACGCCACGAAGAGCAACTACCAACGTGTAGCCGAGCACTGACTGAAGCTCAGGTGACCGCCGAGGCCTCGACTTTTGGGGCTTCGGCGCGAACGACGCAAGCGCAAGGGGATTTGTCCTCGGGCTACGTTGAGTCCGGCGCTATGAGCTGAACTAGGTATCGCAATTTTTGCATGCTGTTGGTTCTGAGACGGCTCAGGACGGCGTTCAACTACGTTTCGCGTTGAACCTACGGCAAAGAGCGAACCGGGGCTATGGAAGGTGGATACCACTCGGAAAAGCCGCGCAGGAGTGAATCGTGGCCTCCTAGCGGGAGCACGACTGGCCAGGTACCGTCAGCCGGCAAACCATCCCATAAGGCTGGCTGGCGAAACCTCAGAAAAGTCATGCGCGGTAACGTTTTTTATGAGCCGACAGCACCAAATCCCGTGCGCGGGAGAAAACGTACTCGTCAAAATTTTCAGACGTGACTAAGGGGTCGAGGTCTTCATTCCGCCTGAGGCGAAGGGCCAGGAGACCCGCCATCCGTTCGACCTTGACTTCACCAACTTCGTTGTTTAGTGCTCCGCCAATGGCTGAAGCTGAAGCCCACATGCGGTTAGCTTCCGCACGATTTTTGGTGACTGAATTACAAAGCTTCTCAAGGATCGGTCGCCATTCAGGGCTTCCTTCCGGAACCTGGAGATCTATGTCTGCACGTCCCCACCATATTCTGCGATTATAGTGCCACGCCCAGCCGTGGTCAGCCAGAGTTCGCAACGCTTGACCTGTGTCTATTTTGGTGCCGCGGTAAATTCCCAAGACGCTAGGTACCCCAGACTTTTCAGGGCCGGACCGCCATACACGTTCGACGAGGTCGTCGTCGTCAAGCATGACGAATACGTAGCCGGGCGGTAGTCCTTCGGCCAGAGCTCGCATGCCGGCCGGTATGGAAACTTCTGCGGCCTCCAATTTTTCGAGCATTTCGGGTACATGCGAGGCCCCGAATGAGTCAATAAATCTCTTAGGTACGAGAGTACGTGCAGCAAAAGCGTCTGCCTCCAGTTCCTGCAGACGAATCTCCTGTGAAACAGGATCTGAGCCGGGAAGCTTGTGCGATAGGTCCGGGTCGTCCGGGTGATCCTCGTTATCAGCTTCGCAGATCAGTTCGTGAGCCTGATGCCAGGGAAGGAGTATATGACCCAATTCATGTGCCATTGTGAAGCGACGCCGCTTTGGGGAACGCTGAGTGTTAACAAAGACATGGTTGTCGCTGGCGTCAAGGCCCAAAAGCACAGCGTCCAAGTTTGGTATATCGCTCGGGAAGGCGTGAACTGATGCATGGAGCTCGACAAGCTTTTCGATCTCGATTGGCGGATTTAGATCAAGTTGATCCACTAGACGATCAGCTAGTCTTTGTGCCCCCTGGATTCTTGCTCGCGTCACTTAGACTCGGTCTCGCCAAGGCTCCTGCGCAGTTCCTCGACAAGTTCTGCGGCCCGTCGCCTGTCGCCTCTGGCAGCTAGAGCGTAGTCGGTTCTGTCCAAGAGCGGCTTCCTGATCATGTCGTCCAAGCTGATTCCCTTCATTCGGGCAGCGAGCACGATTCTCAGATTGGATGGATTTTCGGTGATTACGTCGATTTCTACAGGCTCAAGGTAGGCTTCTAAGTCTGAGGCGATGATGGCTTGGAGTTCCGGGAAGGTCAGCAGGCCAGATGCTGCAGAGCCGATCGGATCGTTCTCGATGAGTTGTGCCAGGACCGCGTCTGAGGCTGGACCGTCGCTCATGTCTTGGGCACGCTGAAGGTCCGCCCTCGCTGCAGCGATTTCTTTGGTGCCGCCAGATACGTAGGCGTAGATGAGTCGCTCTGAGGCGTCGCTTAAAGCTAGTGCCTGTTCTTTCTCCACG
>NZ_JABMCX010000140.1 GCF_013179505.1 Paenarthrobacter sp. CM16
ACGCCATCAATGGTGCGCCGTGCCGGCTCCTCGATATTCAGGAGCTTCTGTCCGATTCCGGCCTGGGCCGGGAAATGCATGTCATTGTGGGCCAGGGGCAACTGGACCGGGTCCTGCACGCAACACCGGAAGATCGTCGTGGCTTCATTGAGGAAGCCGCGGGCATCCTCAAACATCGCCGGCGCAAGGAAAAAACTGTCCGCAAGCTCGAAGCCATGCAGGCCAACCTGGCAAGGCTCGGAGACCTCACCGCCGAAATTAGGCGACAACTCACTCCGTTGGGCAAACAGGCCGAAATCGCCCGCCGCGCCCAGACGGTCCAGTTCGATGTCCGGGACGCCAGGGCCCGCCTCCTTGCCGATGACCTGGTACAGCTCACGTCCAGCCTTGAGAAGGATGTTGCCGACGAAGCCGCCTTGAAAGAACGACGCCAAGTGGTGGAAGCGGAACTGGGAACCGGGCGCCGGCGTCAGGCTGCCCTGGAACAGCAGGCTGCCGAAGCAACCCCGAAGCTCAATGCCGCGCGCGATCACTGGTACCAGCTCTCCGCCGGCCGGGAGCGGCTACGATCCCTGGGCTCCCTGGCTTCTGAACGCCGCAGGCTCCTGGGGTCCTCGGAGGCTGCGGGTGAGACAGGCAGGGATCCGGAACAGCTGGAACGCCAGGCGGCCCGGGTCCGCGAAGAAGAGTCTGCACTGCAGCATGACATCCTGGCCAAGCAAGCCGCGCTTCTTGAAGCCACCGTAGCCAAGGACTCCGCTGAATCGCTGGCAGCCGCTGAGGACAAAAGGCTGACGGCCATGTTGCGCGCCGCAGCCGACCGCAGGGAAGGCCTGGCCAGGCTTGCGGGCCAGGTGGCCGCTGCCAGGTCCAGGGCCGAGGCTGCCGAAGCTGAACGGGGCCGGCTCAGGGAATCCCTCGCATCCGGCGATGAGCGTCGCCGGAAGGCCCAGAGCGAGTTCACTGCACTTGAATCCCAAGTGGCAGGTGTGGAGGACGGCGAAGAGAGCTTGGACGCCGACTATGAAAATGCCAATGATGTCCTGGACGCCGTCCTTGCCGAAATCGAGGAACTGAAGGCCGCGGAGCGGGAAGCTGTCCGCGAGAGGGATGCCTTGACGGCGCGCCGGGACGCCCTTCAACTGGGCCTCAACCGCAAGGACGGTTCCGGCGCCCTGCTTTCGGCAGAGGGCATCCTGGGGCCCTTGGCTGCGCTGGTGGCTGTTGAGCCGGGGTTCGAGGCCGCCGTCGCTGCTGCTCTGGGAAATGCCTCTGACGCCTTGGTGGTTGATAGCGCTGACAACGCACGGGCGGCCATCACGTCATTGAAAGACGACGACGCCGGGCGCGCGGCCTTGCTCCTGGCCGGCGACGTTGCCGGCGGTGCCGAAGCTCCCGCGGGGCTGTCGCTTCCCGCCTCCAGCCGCTGGGCTTCAGACGTCGTGAAAATTTCCGATCCCGCAGCCCAAGGTGCGTTGGCCTTGTTGGTGGGGACCGTCGTCGTCGATGATCTCACGTCCGCAGCAGTACTGGTCAAGGAACACCCGGACCTGAAGGCGGTCACGCGTGAGGGCGACGTTTTCACGGCCTTGACCGTCACCGGCGGTTCCTCCACGGCTCCGTCCCTGCTGGAGGTCCAGGCAGCAGTGGACGACGCCGGTGCCCGCCTCCAGGAGGTCACCGCCCGTTTGGAGCGTGGCCGCTTCGCCCTGGCCAACGCCCAGTCCCGCCGCGCCGAAGCGCAGGACCGGGCCGATGCTGCCTTGGAGCGTCTGCATGAGTCCGATGCCCGTCTGGCGGCCGTGGCCGAGCGCCTGGGCCATCTTAATTCCGTCCTCCGCAGCGCCGTGGGCGAAAGCGATCGGCTCGCCGCTTCCATGGCGAAGGCAGAAGCAAACATCGCCGAAGCCCAACTGGACCTTGAAGTTGCCGCGGAACGGCTTGCCGCCGCACAGGAGGCCCCGGACGAGGAACCATCCACGGATCAGCGCGACGAACTCGCCGCCCAGGCACGGATTGCCCGTTCCTTGGAAACAGAAGCCCGGCTGGCTCTCAGGACCGCGGAAGAGCAACTGGGAGCCATCAGCAACCGGGCCGCGTCCCTTGAACGGGCAGCTGCAACGGAACGGCGTGCCCGTGAAGAGGCAGCCCGCAGGGCGCAACGACGCCGTGCCCAGGCGCAGCGTGCGGCGGCTGTGGCGTCAGCGGTAGAGCAGGCGCTCCTCTTTATTGACGTCTCCGTGGAGCTTGCAAGCCGGCAACGCGATCTTGCAGAGCAGACGCGGGGGCGGCTGGAGACGGAACTGACTCAGGTCCGGTCCGGCAACGAGGCGCTCGCCCGGGAACTGGCTGAGCTGACGGATTCCGTGCACCGGGACGAGATGGCACGGACCCAGCAGCGCCTTCGAATCGAGGCGCTCGAAACACGTTCCATTGAGGAACTGGGACTCTCGGCCGAACAACTCGTTGCCGATTATGGCCCCCATCTCCCGGTTCCAGTGCCTGCCGGAGCCACCGCCGACAAGTGGGCTGAACTCAGGGCTCCCGTGGACGAGCATGGCGAAGCGATCATTGAAGGCACTCCGTTCGTCCGGGCGGAGCAGGAAAAGAGGCTTAAAAAGGCTGAGCGGGAGCTGGCCGCATTGGGCAAAGTGAACCCTCTGGCGCTGGAGGAGTTCGCCGCCTTGGAGGAACGGCATCAATTCCTGAGCTCCCAGCTCGAAGACCTCAAATCCAGCCGCAAAGACCTCCTGGACATCATCAAAGAGGTGGACGCCCGGGTCCAGCAGGTCTTCGCCGAAGCGTTTGCCGACACGTCGGCCCAGTTCGATCACGTCTTTGCCCGGCTTTTCCCCGGCGGCGAAGGCAAGTTGGTACTCACGGATCCCGATGACATGCTGACCACGGGCATCGAAGTGGAGGCCAGGCCTGCAGGCAAGAAGATCAAGAGGCTCTCTTTGCTGTCCGGCGGTGAACGTTCCCTCACGGCCGTGGCACTCCTGGTAGCAATTTTCAAGGCCCGCCCATCGCCGTTCTACGTCATGGACGAGGTGGAAGCTGCACTGGACGACACCAATCTGGGCCGGCTCATCACCATCTTCGAGGAATTGCGTGAGTCCAGCCAGCTGATCGTTATCACACACCAGAAGCGCACCATGGAAGTGGCCGACGCCTTGTACGGTGTGACCATGCGTGGCGACGGTGTCTCCACCGTCATCAGCCAGAGGCTCGGTGCCGGGGCGTAGCTTTATGAGAAGGTAGGGGAGTGAACGATTTCCTACCCATAATTCTGTCCATTCTCGCTGCCCTCGTGGTGGTCGGCGGACTCGTACCGGTTCTTTTGAAGGCCCGGAAGTCCGGGGCGAAGTACCCTGGAACCCGGGATGCCAATGACCCCCTGCAGTCGCCGGCAGCGGGCGGCGGAACCCTGGTGGAAGACCGCCCGGACGCGGTGAAGTCCCCGGCTCCCACTTTCGATGGAACCGTCGAGGATACCGATGTCCCGGATGACGCGGCCGGGCTCGAAACCATCGCGATTGACACTCCCGCGCCGGTGGAAGGCAGGCTTACCCGCCTTCGCGCCCGCCTGATCAAGTCCAATAACATTCTGGGCAAGGGCCTCCTGGCTCTCTTGTCGGGCGACAAGATCGATGAAAACGTTTGGGACGAGGTTGAAGAGACGCTCCTCCTGGCCGATCTTGGCACCGAACCCACCATGCAGTTGGTCGATGCCCTGCGCGAACGCGTCAAGGTTCTGGGCACCCGCAGCCCTGAAGATGTCAAGGCGATGCTGCGTGAGGAGCTCATCAAGCTGGTGGATCCCGGCATGGACCGTTCCCTGAACGTTGAGCGCAAGGGCGACCGTCCCGCCGTCGTGCTGGTTGTTGGCGTGAACGGCGTCGGCAAGACCACCACCGTGGGCAAGCTGGCACGTGTGCTGGTTGCCGAAGACAAGGACGTCCTGCTGGGCGCAGCCGACACCTTCCGCGCTGCGGCCGCCGAGCAGTTGGCCACCTGGGGACAGCGTGTTGGAGTTCCCACCGTCAAGTCCGACATCGACGGCGCCGACCCCGCCTCCGTGGCCTACGAAGCCGTGAAAGCCGGGATCGACCAGGAAGTCGATGTTGTCATGGTGGATACCGCAGGACGCCTCCAGAACAAGACCGGCCTGATGGATGAGCTCGGCAAAGTTAAGCGCGTCATTGAGAAACTGGCTGAGGTGGACGAGGTCCTGCTGGTCCTGGACGCCACCACAGGACAGAACGGCCTCAACCAGGCACGGGTGTTCGCCGAAGTGGTGAACATCACCGGCATCGTGCTGACCAAGTTGGATGGAACCGCCAAGGGCGGCATTGTGGTGGCCATCCAGAAGTCGCTGGGTGTCCCGGTGAAGCTCATTGGCTTGGGCGAAGGCCCGGATGACCTTGCACCGTTCGACGCCGAAAGCTTCGTGGACGCGCTGCTCAACTAGCGCACCCGCACCCGCACCCGTATCCGGCTGGCCGGCAGCAGTGGTGGTCCTGACACCCGGGAGCACCACTGCCGTCGGTCAGTTTTTGGGTTTAAGGGGTTCCCGGGCCGGCAGCCACGCCACGGCGGTGAGGAGGAGCACGCCTCCGGTGATGCCGAATGCCCAACCATAGCCGAGGCGGTCGGCGATCAGGCCGGCTACAACCGGGCCGATGATGGCGCCCGTGTCCGCCGCCATCTGGAAGACTGCCAGTACCTTGCCACCGGAACGTCCCCTGCCAATGACGTCAGCGACTGCGGCTTGCTGGGCAGGACCCAACAAGCCGGACCCGAACCCGGCAACGGCTGAAGCGATGAGGAAGCCCGTCAGGTCCGTGGTCAGGCCGATGAAGCCTGTAGACACAGCCGTGATGACCAGCCCCGGGATCAGCAGCGGCTTCCGCCCCCAGGCATCGGCCAAACGTCCGGAAAAGGTCAACGCCAAGGCATTACCCACGGCAAAGATGGCCAAAGCCCACGCAGCCGTCTCAGGTGCGGATTGCAGGACAGCCACGGCAAACAGGGGAATGGTGGCCATGCGGACGCCGAACGTCACCCAGCCGTTGCCGAAACTCGAGAAGACCGCAGCGCGGTAGGCCGAGTCCGAGAGGGCTTCCTTCAGGGTCATGGCCGGTGCCGGAGCAGCGTCTTCGGCGGCATTGCCCTCGCCGCTCAGCATGGTACGGACCACCAATGCGGCTATGAGAAGTGCTCCTGCGTACGCCAGGAAAGGTACCCGGAGACCGAAACCGGCCAGGAGGCCGCCCACTACCGGACCCAGCACGCTGCCGATCAGGAAGGCAGAGGCGTAAGCGCCGGACACCCGCCCGCGCCGTTCGGGAGGTGCAAGGCGAATCAGCAATCCCATGGCGGCAACAGTGAACATCACCGAGCCGGCACCGCCGAGGCCCCGGAAGATCAGCAGTTGCCAGTAATCCTGGGCAAACGCGCACGCCGCCGTGGACACGGCCACAATCAGCAAACCGGACACGTAGACGTTGCGTTCTCCAAAGCGGCCGATCAAGGCGCCACCCGCCGGAGCAAACACCAGGCGCATGAACGCGAAGATGCTCACGATCACCGCGGCGGCGGTAGCGCCGACGTCGAAGGTGGTAGCGAACTGCGGCAGCACGGGCGCCACCAGCCCGAACCCCAGGGCGATCAGGAACGCTGCGGCCAACATCACCTTAATATCGCGGGGCAACGGTGCTTTCTCCTGCCTGATCCTTGGAGCTTTGACGGATCTGGGCGTCTCGGTCATACGGGGCGGGTCCTTAGCGGTGGTGGAGGGCCATGGAGGCCGGATGGTCAAAAGTTGGGTATTTCCGGAGAAGTCCGACGCCTGAAACATATCCGTAACACCGGAGATATGCACCATTTACGTTGGGGAGGTTGTTGTAACCGGCGCGCAATATAAAACCCGAGCAGGTGAAACACGGCGGCACAAAACTCTTAAGCAGGACGCAAACGGCGTCAGGACAGCGGTTGAACCGCAGATCTAGCAAGAGAGGAACGTGCACCATGGAACTTACCGCAGGTCACGTATGGGTCATGGTGGCGGCGGCGCTTGTGCTGTTCATGACACCTGGTCTGGCATTTTTCTACGGCGGCATGACACGCGCCAAAGCAGCCTTGAACATGATGATGATGAGCTTCATCTCCATCGGCATCGTGGGGGTCGTCTGGGTACTGTGGGGCGCCTCAATGAGCTCCGGCGAAGGCTTCATGGAGATCGTGGGCAACCCGTTCGCTTCCTTCGGCCTGATGGGAGTTGAAACCACTCCGGACGCCATGATCAAGATCGGCTACGCAGCCACTTTCGCCATCATCACCGTTGCCCTCATCAGCGGCGCGATCGCTGACCGGGCCAAGTTTGGTGCTTGGAGCATCTTCGTTCCGGTCTGGGTCACCCTGGTTTACTGCCCGCTGGCCTACATGGTCTGGGGCGGCGGGCTGTTCGGGCCTGAAGGTGCGATCGGCAAGGCCCTCGGCCCGGCCATCGACTTCGCCGGCGGCACCGTTGTGCACATCAACGCAGGCGTCGCGGCATTGGTCCTGGTCCTCATCATCGGCAACCGCCGCGGCTTCGGCAAGGACCCGAACCACCGTCCCCACAACATCCCGTTCGTCATGCTCGGCGCTGCAATCCTCTGGTTCGGCTGGTTCGGTTTCAACGGCGGCGCAGCAACCACCGCCGAGCAGGCAGGCCTTATCTGGATCAACACCCTGGCAGCCCCGGCAGCAGCCATGATCGGCTGGCTCATCACCGAACGCATTCGTGACGGCCACCCGACCTCGCTCGGCGCAGCATCAGGTGTCGTAGCCGGTCTGGTAGCCATCACCCCGGCCTGTGCAAACGTAGACCCCATCGGCGCCCTCGGCCTGGGTGTCGTGGCCGGTGTTGCCTCGGCCCTGGCAGTTGGCCTGAAGTTCCGTTGGGGCTTCGATGACTCCCTGGACGTTGTGGGCGTCCACCTCGTCTCCGGCATCATCGGCACCGTGGCATTGGGCTTCATCGCCAAGTCCACTGACGGAGTCGGCGGCGGCCTCTTCTACGGCGGGGGCTGGACCCAGATGTGGGCACAGCTCGCAGCGGCCGGCATCGCCATTGCTTTCTCGGCCATCATGACGGCCATCATCGCCTTCGCCATCCACAAGACCATGGGCTTCCGGGTTTCCACGGAGCAGGAGAACGTTGGCGTCGATCTCAGCCTCCACGCTGAGACGGCCTACGAGTTCGGAGTCAACGGCCACGGTGGCAGTTTCCAGCCGCTGCACAATGCGGTGACAGGAAAGTCCGACCCCGCCGCAGCCAAGGCCCCCGCAGAAGGCAAGGAGAGTGTCCAGGCATGAAGCTCATCACAGCGATCGTCCGTCCCGAAAAGCTTGAAGCAGTCCGGGAAGGCCTCGAATCATACGGGGTCCAGGGCCTGACGGTCAGTGCAGCCAGCGGCTACGGACGGCAGCGCGGCTACACGGAGGTGTACCGCGGAGCAGAATACAACGTGGATCTGCTGCCTAAGATCCGCATCGAAGTACTGGCCACGGACGAGCAGGCGGATGACATCCTGGATGTCCTCATCGCCAGTTCAAATACAGGCCGTGCCGGAGACGGCAAGGTGTGGACCGTGGACGTCTACGAAGCAGTACGGGTCAGGACCGGCGAGCGCGGCGCAGCCGCGATCTAAGTCCTCAACTCCACATGAAGCGGGCCGGGTACCAGTCAAGGTACCCGGCCCGCTGTTTTGTTCTCTTTGTCCCGGCTTTACTCCACGACGCCGGTGGGCCAGTCCGCCGGCCCCGCGCTGCCGGCGTCGTACTCTTCCAAGGGGACGCTGCCGCTCTCCCAGGCGCGGACGACCGGCTCGATGATCCGCCAGCAGTCCTCTGCGGTATCACCGCGGACGGACAGGAGGGGGTCGCCGTTGAGGATGCCTTCCAATACTTCGCCGTACGGCAGCATTCCGGCTGCGTTCAGTTCAGTCACCAGGCTGGCGCGATCCAGGGTGAAGATGTCGCCGGGGCCATTGACGTCCACGTCGAGCTGGAGCACATCAGGACCGAATCCGATCCGCAGCTGGTTGGGGGAGTCCACGCCGGAGAATCCCCGCGGCAAGTGGGGCACGGGGCGGAAGGTGATGATGGCTTCTTTTCGCCTGCGTCCCATGGCCTTCCCGGAGCGCAAAATGAACGGGACGCCCTTCCACCGCCAGTTCTCGATCTCCACCTGAACCTCTGCGAGTGTTTCGGTATTTCGTGCCGGGTCCACACCTTCCTCGGTGGCATAGTCCGGTATCTTCCGTTCGCCGAGGGTTCCCGCTGTGTAGCGCGCACGCCGTGTCGAGCCGGCGTAAGGGGCCTTGATGCTGCTGGCCCTCAGGACGGTCGCTACGGCGTCACGGAGGTCGCGCTCTTCAATGGTTGCCGGGGCATCGATGGCCAGGAACGCCATGATGTGCAGGAGATGGCTCTGGACCATGTCCCTCAGTGCCCCCGCTGTGTCGTAGTAGCGGGCACGGCCCTCAAGGGCGAGGTCCTCATCGAAGATGACTTCCACTTTTTCGATGTGGTCGCGGTTCCACACCGGCTCCAGGAACCTGTTGGCGAACCGAAGCCCCAGGATGTTCAGTACCGTGGCCTTCCCCAGGAAGTGATCCACCCGGTGGATGTGGTCTTCGGGGACCAGGGCGGCCAGCGTCTTGTTCAGTTGGTGCGCAGACTCGGTTCCCGAGCCAAAAGGCTTCTCCATGACCAAGCGTGTACCGGGAGGCAATTGATCTTTATGCAGTACCTCGCAGGCCTTCTGGCTGACGTGCGGCGGGAGGGCGAAGTAGATGGCAACCGGCCCCTCCAAGGTCGAGAGCAGGTCCGCCAGCGGGCCGTCTGCCGTGACATCAAGCTGGTGGTACTCCGTGGCACCGGCCACGTTTGCCAAAGCCGCCCGGCCGTCGTCGTCGGCTGTACCCGCGGCCGCCGTGAAAGCCGCGTGAACCCGTTCCCGCCACTGTTCAAGGGTCCAGGGATCCGAGCCTGCACCTGCCAGCCGCAATCCGGGTGCCTTGCCGGAAGCCAGCAGTCCGGCGAGTCCAGGCAGCAGGAGCCGGCCTGTCAGGTCCCCGGACGCGCCGAGGATGAGCAACGTTTTTACAGTTGTTTTACTGGTCACTGTGCCAGCATGCCATCTTGCAGGTCCGACTTGGTACCCTAGATAGTCGAGTCCCCTAGTCGATTCAGATTTGTTGGGTTGAGACATGTTTGCTGGGGGCAATCGTCAAGACTGTGGTGTGCCGCATTGGCCGCCATTCGCAGACCATCGAAAGAAGTGCACGGCGCGTGTTCAATTCACTCTCTGACCGGTTGACAGCAACCTTCAAGAACCTTCGTGGCAAGGGCCGCCTCACTGAGGCTGATGTTGATGCCACAGTCCGGGAGATCCGCCGCGCCCTGCTGGACGCGGACGTCGCAGTATCCGTGGTCCGTGAGTTCACTGGCCGTGTGCGCGAGCGCGCATTGGGCGCCGAAGTTTCCGGTGCCCTGAACCCGAGCCAGCAGATCGTCAAGATCGTCAACGAGGAACTCGTGGAGATCCTTGGTGGTGAGACCCGCCGTATCCGCCTGGCTAAGACCGGCCCCACCATCATCATGCTCGCCGGCCTCCAGGGTGCAGGTAAGACCACCCTCGCCGGCAAGCTGTCCAAATGGCTCAAAGCCCAGGGCCACAGCCCGATGCTCGTGGCCTGCGACCTTCAGCGTCCCAATGCAGTCACGCAGCTCCAGGTGGTTGGCCAGCGCGCGGGCGTGCCCGTGTTCGCTCCGCACCCCGGTGCCACTTCCGAGCTGGAGCACCCTGCCGGGGACCCCGTAGCCGTCGCGAAGGCCGGTGTTGAGGAAGCGCGCCAGAAGCTGCACGACGTCGTAATCGTTGACACCGCCGGCCGCCTCGGTGTCGATGCCGAAATGATGGATCAGGCCCGCCGCATCCGCCAGGCGATCATCCCCAACGAAGTTCTCTTCGTCATTGACTCCATGATCGGCCAGGACGCTGTCAACACGGCGATGGCGTTCGATGAAGGCGTCAACTTCACGGGCATCGTGCTGTCCAAGCTCGACGGCGACGCCCGCGGCGGTGCTGCGCTTTCGGTGGCCTCGGTAACCGGTAAGCCGGTCATGTTCGCGTCCACCGGTGAAGGCCTGGACGATTTCGAACTCTTCCACCCTGATCGCATGGCCTCCCGCATCCTGGACATGGGTGACGTCCTCACCTTGATCGAACAGGCTGAGAAGGCGTGGGACAAGGATGAAGCGGCCCGGATGGCGAAGAAGTTCGCCGACCAGGAAGACTTCACCCTGGACGACTTCCTGGCCCAGATGCAGCAGATCCGCAACATGGGCTCCATGAAGAAGATGCTCATGATGATGCCGGGTGCGCAGAACATCCGTCAGCAGCTGGAGAACTTCGATGAGAAGGAGATCGACCGTGTCGAGGCAATCGTCCGGTCCATGACGCCGCACGAGCGCGTAGCTCCCAAGATCATCAACGGCTCACGCCGTGCCCGTATCGCCAAGGGTTCCGGCGTCCACGTGTCCGAGGTCAACGGCCTGTTGGAGCGGTTTGCCCAGGCCCAGAAGATGATGAAGAAGCTTGCCCAGGGCGGCGGCATGCCGGGGATGCCCGGAATGCCTGGCCTTGGCGGCCCGGGCGGAGGACGCAAGGGCGGCAAGAATGCGCCCAAGAAGAAGGCTCGTTCCGGCAATCCGGCAAAGGCCGCACAGGAACTGCGGGATGCCGAAGCCAAGCGGGCGAACGCAGCCTCGGCAGCGCCGTCGGGTGCGGCTTTCGGACAGGGCGCGGCGGACTTCGACCCCTCTTCGCTCAACCTTCCCAAGGGCTTCGAGAAGTTCCTCGGCAAATAGGCTGTGGCCGGCATCCCAACCGCGTTTGCAGTTGGGATGTCAGGGCCGTGGAATAGGCTGAACCAATGCATAAGCAGCGCGTAGTCTTCGTTCACGGCCTGGGTAGTTTCGGTGCTGCTGCCTGGCCGAAACAGCACGGCATGGCCCTTGCCTATGACGCGCTGTTCCTGCGCCGGCACGGCTTCGACGCCGCTGCCGAACCATTGGAATCGAGCGTCGCCGCTGACGTTGCCATTGTCATCAATGCCCTCGCGGATTCGGGCGGCGGCCATGTGGTTGCGCACGAGCAAGGTGCCATTTCCGCCATGCTTGCAGCTATCGAGCGCCCGGACCTTGTGTATTCGCTGAGCCTGGTTGAGCCTGCCTGCCTGTCCCTGACTGCCGAGCTTCCAGCCACCGCATCCCACCGTGCCCTCATGGGGCCGCTGTTCGATGTCCGCAACCAGCTCAACGATGCCGATTACCAGCGTGAGTACTACCGCCGGGCGTTCTCTGCCGAGACCGGGGGATTGGATTCTCCCGAAGCCCGGCGTTCAGCCCGCAGGCTCAGGCTCCAGGCCCCGCCATGGGATGCTCCGCTGCACATTGTCCCCGGCGTCCCCACCTTGGTACTCACTGGCGGGTGGGAACCCCTCTACGAGGAAATTGCCGGGTATCTCCAGGAGACCGGCGCCCTCCGCCGGGTAGCAGCGGGAGGGCACCGGCCCCAGGACTCACTGGACGGAGATCACATTATCCGTTCGTTTGTTGCGGACGTCAGGCGGGCCATGTCAGTCCAGGCTTCCTGAACCGGCCTCAACTGCGGTGGGGACCTGAAGTTCCGGCAAATAGACTTTTCCACCCGAGGCCAGGAATTCCTGGCTCTTCCCGCGCATGCCGCTGTACATTTCCGTGATCGCTGCTTGTGCATCCGCTGATCCGTATTCGTCCCGGATGTCCTGGCTGATGCGCATCGAACAGAACTTGGGGCCGCACATGGAGCAGAAATGGGCGGTCTTGGCAGGTTCTGCCGGCAACGTTTCGTCGTGGAACGCTTCCGCCGTCTCCGGATCCAGTGAGAGGGCAAACTGGTCGCGCCAACGGAACTCGAACCTGGCCTTGGACAGGGCATCGTCGCGTTCATGGGCCCCGGGATGGCCCTTGGCGAGGTCGGCGGCATGTGCTGCGATCTTGTAGGTGATGACGCCCGTTTTCACGTCATCCTTGTTCGGAAGGCCCAAATGTTCCTTGGGCGTCACATAACAGAGCATGGCGGTTCCGTATCTGGCGATCTCGGTGGCACCGATGGCTGAGGTGATGTGGTCATAGCCAGGGGCTACATCGGTGACCAAAGGTCCCAAGGTGTAGAACGGAGCTCCCTTGCAAAGTTCCTGCTGCCGTTCCACGTTCTCCCTCACCAGGTGGAACGGCACATGGCCCGGTCCTTCCACCATCACCTGGACATCGAATTCCCACGCCCGCTGCGTCAGCTCGGCCAGGGTGTCCAATTCGGCAAACTGGGCGGCATCGTTGGCGTCGGCGATCGCACCCGGTCGCAGGCCGTCGCCCAG
>NZ_JABMCX010000141.1 GCF_013179505.1 Paenarthrobacter sp. CM16
CCGCATGGTGCCATCGGTACTTTCGAGCGACATGCTCCGGCGAATTCCGGGCAGCGAACTGGTCATCTACCCCGACTCCGGGCACGGCGGCATCTTCCAGTTCCACGACCGCTTTGTTCCCGTAGCCCTCGAATTCCTGGGCCGCTGATGTGGCGCCCGCTGATGCTTCGGCCCGCTGAGATGGCGCCGCTGATACGGTAGCTCCATGCAGCCTGCGCCCCAGACCCTTGGCCGACGTGAGCGGAATAAGCAGGAAAAGCTTGACCGCATCACCTCGGCAGCCCGTGAGCTTTTCACCCAGTACGGAGTGGATGAGGTCACCACCCAGCAAGTAGCTGAAAAGGCCGACGTCGGTTCGGGAACCTTGTTCCTGTACGCGAAGACCAAGGCGGAGCTGCTTTTGTTGGTGCACAACGTCAAGTACGCCCAAGCGCTGACCAAAGGCGTGGACGCAGCGTCCGCTGAAACGGCAGTGCTGGATGCTGTGATGGCCATCATCCGGCCCATCATCGAGTGCAACCGCGTCCAGATCGAGAACGGCCGGACTTATCTGAAGGAAATCGTCTTCGGAGATCCCTCCGAGCCGCACCACGCGGAGGCGCTGTCCCTGACCATGCGCACCGAAGAAGCCATTGCCGACGTCCTGGGCCGGGATAAGAAATTGCTGGCCCGCGACCCCGCGAAGCTGGCGCGGATCATCTCGTCCATCATGTTCATTAGCATGACGTCCTCGGCCACCATGGAAATGACAGACGCCCAGGTTGGCGACGAGATCCGTGATCAGATCAGCGTGCTCCTGGGCGCCTGAGGTCTTGGCCGTGGCGGGATTTAGCGGTTGAGGAATGCCACGTGCTGGCGGTGGGCTTCCTTGACCTGCTCGCGGATAGTGTCCACGTCCTTGGCCTTGTTGCGGTACTTCAGCGGCATCTGGACGATCTGTGCCTCTTCCGCGGTGAGTGCGCGGTAGATGCGTTCGCGCTCGTTGGCGTCGGCCGTGTAGTCCAGGTCCAGGTAGTCCACGGCGTGGCGGCGGGCGTTGTTGATGGCCGTCTGGGCCTTGCCCGCCGGGCTGATCAGTGAGAGCACCACGGTGACGATCAGGACGCCGATGATCACGCTTAGCGAGAGGCCGGTGCTGATCTCGATGACGTTGACGTGCTCGCCGTCGTTGATGAACGGCAGGTTGTTCTCGTGCAGGGCATGCAGGATCAGCTTGACGCCGATGAACGCGAGGATGGCTGCCAAGCCGTAGGAGAGGTAGATGAGGCGGTCCAGCAGGCCGTCAATCAAGAAGTAGAGCTGGCGCAGGCCCATCAGCGAGAACGCCGTGGCGGTGAAGACGATGAATACGTTCTGGGTCAGGCCGAAGATTGCCGGGATGGAGTCGAGGGCGAACAGGATGTCTGTGCCACCAATGGCCACCATTACCAGCAGCATGGGAGTCAGGGCGCGCTTGCCATTGACGGTGGTGAAGAGCTTGTCGCCGTCGTACTTATCCGTAGTGTGGAAGAGCCTTTTGGCGAGCCGGATCATGAAGTTGTTCGCTTGATCGTCACCGTGGTCGCCGGGCTTGAGCAGGTTGCCGGCCGTGAGCAGCAGGATGAGGCCGAAGATGTAGAACACCCACGCGAACGAGTTGATCAGCGCGGCACCCAGGAAAATGAAGCCGGTGCGGGCGATCAGCGAGAACACGATGCCGAAGAGCAGGACCTTCTGCTGATCCTCACGTGGCACCCGGAAGCTGGCCATGATGATCAGGAACACGAACAGGTTGTCTACCGAGAGGGCCTTCTCCGTGATGTAGCCGGCGAAGTACTCGGAGCCCATTTGGGCGCCGCCGAAGACCAGTACCAAGATGCCGAAGACCACGGCCAGGCCCACGTAAATGGAGGACCAGATGGCCGCTTCCTTGAGTGAGGGGACGTGTGCCTTGCGGATGTGGAAGAAGTAGTCGAAGGCCAGAAGCGCCAGAATGACGACGATGGTGATGCCCCAAATGAGGGGAGAGACGGTCATATGATCCTGCTTTCGTGAGGCGCGCGAGTGGTGTTGCTCACCGAGGGTCAAACTCTTTGTCTAAATTTACCGGGAGTGGTGGTTCGCGCGCTAACTAGGCTGTCATGGGAAAGTACTTGACAACTTGGAAAGTACTTTCTTAGGGTGAGGTTATTGATCCGCACAACTTTGGGGGAAACCATGAACGAGACCACCGGCAGCATGACACCAGCTGAGGCACGCGAACTCCTTGCGAGGGCCGACTCGGTGGGTGCTTCATCCATCAACGCAGCGGCTTGGCCCGTGGCCGTCATGTTCACCAGCCTGGCCATCATGGGCTCGCTGCTGATGATCGGGATGCACATTGTGACTCACACGGGATACGGCGCTGCCTTGCTGGCAGGCTCCGTAGGCGCCTGGGGAGCTATCACCGCGAGCATCTGGCCTATGTTTCAACGCTCCACCAAGGCCGGGTACACCAAGCGGTTCCTGACCTCTCTTCTGGGGTACTTCGGGCTCTATGTCGTGGCCCTCGTGTGCGGCGCTATCTTCTTCCCGACCGGCAACGTCTGGTTCTACATCCCGGCCGCTATCGCCCTGGCCGCCATTGGCCTCGCCGCCGCCTTCCGCGAGCTGCGCGCATGAGCACCCCGGCCGAACACCCGCGCCACCAGCTCAACGAGGTAGTGCATTCGCCGGTTCGGTTCTCCATCATGGCTGCGCTGGCCAAGGCGGAGTCGTTGGACTTCAAGGACCTGCGAGACGCCATCCAAGTCAGCGATTCGGTGCTGAGCAAACAGCTCTCCATCTTGGAAAAGGCTGAGTTCGTTAAGATCAAGAAGAGCTTCGCGGGGAAGTTTCCGAGGACCTCTGCCAGCCTGACTGCCGCGGGGCGGGACGTGTGGGCGGCGCATTTGCAGACGCTGCGGGAGATTGCGGGCGGCTGACTGCTTGCGCTCCGTAAAGGGTACGACGGCGGCTGGTTGCGTGGGTGGGTTCAGCCTGCCGGGACCATCTGCCACAGGTCCTGGTTGTGTGGCCGGTGCCAGAACTGTCGCGGGCCTTCCGTTTCGCGGGCCACGTCCGTGAGCCAGATGGTGCTGCCGGGATCCCAGCCTGCGATGACGCTTGCGGTGTCTTCGTCTGTTCGTAGGGGCCGGCCGGCAGTGCTGAGGTAGCCGGCAACGGTGAGGTGTACGGCATCCCATTCTTTGGCGGCCCGTTCCCAATCGGGGATGACCCAGCGGCCATGACGGCCAGTGGTGCGGAACCAATCGTGACGACGGGACGCAGTGACCTCCAAGGGGAAGTCCCTGCACAGCTTGATCCAGTCCTCTTCTGTGCTGATCTCCAAAATCCGGCCTGTTCCGGCGACGGGAATCACGGTGGCTTCCTCCCAGCCGAGGGAATCTTCAACCAGGCCGAGCCCGTCGGGGATCCGCGCCACAGTGTGGATCAGTCCGTGGGGGATCGACCACCATTCGCCACTGAAGTTGGCGTCAGGGTCTTGTGGCCGTTCCTTGGCCGCACGGATTTCTTCGGCCCGTTCCTTTCGTGCCCATTCGGCCAGGGTGTGTTGAGGGTTTCGGGGGAGCGGTGCGGGATCTGCTTCTGCACGCCAGTCGATGGCCCATTGTCCGGGCAGGGCATTCTGGTCCCACCACTGGGTTGCGGGTTTTCCTTTCAGGCTCTTGGCGATATGCGCCAGGGACTCTGTGATTTCCTCGGTGGCGGCGAGGACGTCTTCGCCGTCTGGTTCTTGCCAGTACCTGGCGGTATCTACTGCGCGTTGAAGGGCGTGGTGAATCAGCTTGGTGGTGATGGTCTGAAGATCCAAGGACGTGATCAGTGCCGCGAGTTCATCCACGGTTGGCTCCGGTGGGGGAGGTGGGGCCTCTCCGGAGGGATTCATCGTCAAGAGTCTTCGTGACGTACCGGCGCCGGGATCGAGGTTGTATCCGAGGTGGAAGACGGCGATCCGGATGTCCTGGTCCAATTCCATGGCCAGTTCGAGGCAAAGGCGGCGGCCTCGGGGGCCTTGCAGCAGTGAACTCATGGCACTAGAGGGTTCTGCGAAGGCGTATGCCTCCGCTCATGTTTGTCAGCCGCGGCTTCGCGTACAGCCACACCACAACACCGAACAGCGGCACCACGAAGAACAGCAGCACCCACAGGATCCGCGCAATTTGGTCGAGGCCGTCTTGGCGCAGGACATCGAAGATTGCCCAAATGTTCGCTCCCATCACGAACACCGCGGACAGTCCCGCCAGCAGCACCAAGACCCATTCCCAAGCTTCCATGTCATCCCCCTGAACCAGCAGCTTCCGTACAAAGTAACACTCACGCTGCAGACGTACGACGCCGGAGCCCGCCTTGGGTGCCTGCCGTTGACTGACGCTTAGGTTGGGTCAGATGAGCGCGGTCATGACGTTCCAGCCTTCCCCGATCTTCTTTCTGGGTTCGAGGTGACGGCTGCCGACCCCGGGGTAAAGCCAAAGGTCTCCGTTGGCGTCCCGGGCGATGATCTGTGAGTAGCCGGGGTAGTTGCCGTCGAATCTTCCGGTGGCGATAATCGCCGTCATGGCATTCCAGCCCTCGCCCACCTGCATGCGGGGCAGCCACCCGCCCTTGCCGTCGCCAGGGTAAAGCCACAGTGCTCCGCTGGTGTCCCGGGCCATGACGTCCCGCTTGCCGTCCTCGTTGAAGTCACCGCGGCCGATCAAAGCCGTCATCACATTCCAGCCGACACCGATTTGGCTCCGGGGTTTCCAGCCGCCGGCGTGGTCCCCGGGGTACAACCAGAGTCGGCCTTCCGCATCGCGGGCGATGACGTCGGCGCAGTAGTCGCCGTCGAAGTCGCCCGGACCCATGATTGCCGTCATGGCATTCCAGCCGACACCCACTTTGGTTCGTGGTTTGAGGTACCCGTAACCGCCGGGGTAGAGCCACATGTCGCCGTTGCTATCCTGGGCAAGGATGTCGTCGTTGAACTCGCTTTGGAACTTGCCTGCACCGATGATTGCAGTCATCACATTCCAGCCCTCGCCCATCTTGAAGCGGGGCTTCTTCCAGCCGCCTTGGCCATCGCCGGGATAGACCCAAAGGTCGCCGGCAGTATCCCTTGCCAGGACGTCGTCGTTGTATCCGGTGTTGATGTTGACGTAGTCCCAGTTGTTTGCCGGGACGTTCGCTGCGCGTGTGCCCGGCTGGGCTGCCTGTGCTGGAAGTGCTGTGGTGCCCAGGAGCAGGGCCCCGATCGCGGCCAGAGTTGTCCCTATGAAAAGTGGGCGCCTTGGTTTTCCCTGTGTTTTGTGGCAGGAATTCTTGGTCGACTTTGATCGGAACATCACTGTTACCCCCATTAGCAACATCGTCATCACGCGATGCAACGGAGCCTAGTCCTGCTGGGTGGCTTTTGTTAGGGGTGGGAGGTTCGGACTTTTGACCGTCAGGGTAGGAGCACCTAGACGCTGTGTTTGAGCACTCATTTTCGGGCTTTTCGCCACCTATTTTGGCCCTGACAGCACCTAGTTTCGCGGATTCTGACACCTAGAGGGCGATTTGTGGGCGCAGGCTGTGGGAGTCAAAGCAATTCCGTTTTCAGGGGGAGAGTTTGTGCCGGCAACGACGATGAAGACCAAACAGTACTCGATTACGTTGTCACTCATCCTGGGGGCGAGTGTGGTGTCTGTGGGGCTGGTTCCTGAGCCGATGATCTTCGTCGTCGGCATTTTGTTGTTGATGCCCCTCCTTGCCGCAGCCCTGCACTACAAGAAGTGGGGGTGGGTGCCGTCCGATTCGGCGGAAGCGGGCATGGCCGGACTCAGCGCTGGTTGCGTAATGGTGACCCCGTTGGCGTTGCTTCTCAGGGGACACCCGTTGAGTTTTGTACTGACCCCTCTTCTCAGCATTGCTGCGATCCTCGGAATGTACCGTGAGCTCACCACGCGCGGGCGCCTTATTTGCAGGAGCAAGCGGTGAAAAGGACTCCGCATCCACTCCAAGTAGTGATGTTCTTCGTCATGGCCGTCAATTTCGCGGTTTGGCAACCTCTCGCATGGTGGCGTGCCGGTGCTGCTGTTCTCATGCTGGGTTTCGGTTGCTACGGCGTTTATGAGTTGCGGCGGCGCAAACGTACGGCATCCCGGCAGGAGCCCAACGAGGTTGAGTGACCCAGATGGCCCGTGGACTGATGTCCGCGGGCCATCTCGTTGTTAATGGGTGTTTCCGTCTGGGCGAAGGCGATTCTGCAGATCGGGGTCACCGAAGCCGGCCACAAAGCCGAAGTCGTGCTCTCCGTTGTCCGGAGGAAGATCGCGCTCCAGTTTTAGTGCCGTCGTCGGTGTGAACAGGGTTTTCGCGATGCCGCTTTCACTTTCGAAGGTGAAGGACCCGAAGATTGTCCGGTCTACTCGGTGCCTCAGGAGGAGTGTCGTGTCCGAGCCGTTCACTTCACAAGCGACAGGGTGGTAGTCGTCCAGTTGCCGACCCCAGATGGGTAGGGAGAGTGGGAATGAAAGCTGGACGGCTTCAGGAAACGAAAACGGAATGCGTTCAATGGAGAGGCCGTAAGGATCATCGACGCCGTCGGTCTGGATGATCAGTCTTCGGGGGTCGAAAGTTCGCGTGCGCCCGTCCGGCAGTTCCTTAGCGGTCCACATGAAGGCCCTGGGGTGCACCGAGATGGCATAACTCATCTGATGGTTGCCGCTTTGGAAATACGAGGTGCCGGTGTAGGCGCTTGCCTGCCCGCCGCCCAGCGCTTTGCCGATTGCGATCGCCAGTTGCTCAGAGGAAGTGTCCACGACTCATCCTCGCATGGGTGACACTACCCGCTTAGGAGGGTTCGCCGTCGTGGTTTGTTAGCAGGAACTTGCGCAGCAGGTTTGCCAGTTGTGTCTGCTCAGTCTTCGAGAGGCCCTCGAGCATTTTCTGTTGCTTCTCAACGTGATGCTCCACCACGTCATCTACCAAGGTAAGTCCCTCGGGCGTGAGGCTGATGAGGAGTTGCCGGCGGTTCTCGGGGTTGGTCTCGCGATGAACCAGGCCGCGGTTTAGGAGTCGGTCCACGCGGTTGGTCATGGCCGCCGAACCGATCATGGTGAGGCTGGCGAGTCGCCCTGGCGTCAATGGAGCTTCGGCAGCCGACCGGCGCAGTGTTGCCAGGACGTCGAACTCCCAGGGCTCAAGCCCGAACTGGTTCATGAACTTCTGCACCTCGAGCGAGGCGAGGCGACTCGCCCTGTTGAGCCGGCCCAGAACGCCCATGGAGCTGACGTCCACGTCGGGTCGCTCCGCGTTCCACTGCTCAAGAATCATGTCCACTGCGTCGCGGTCCATCGTCCTCCCATGCTTGACCTCAAACAGTACAGCACCTACATTGTCTTACATCAAATAGTTTGACATCGAAATGTATGGAAGTGAAAGATGAGCACATCTGCAGCGGTTGCCAGCAGGGCGGAAGTTGGGGCTTCCAAGGCATCCCCTCGCGACCTCTTTATCACCGCCCTTGCCCCGATGGTTTGGGGCTCCACCTATCTGATGACCACGGAGTTCCTCCCCGCCGACCGGCCGCTCCTGGCTGCAACCGTGCGTGCCCTGCCAGCTGGGATCGTGCTCATGTTGGTCACCCGAACGTGGCCGCGGGGGAGTTGGTGGTTCAAAGCTGCGGCGCTTGGCGCGCTCAACATCGGGCTGTTCTTCTTTCTCCTGTTCTTCACCGCGTATCAACTGCCGGGCGGGCTCGCCGCGCTGGTCATGTCCATCCAGCCCTTGTTCGTGCTCTTACTCGGCGTGCTGTTGCTGGGGGAGAGGATCCGCAAGGCGCACATCATTGCCTGCGCGGTGGGAGCCGCGGGTGTCGGCTTGCTAGTGCTTCGATCCGACGCGACGCTGACTTCTGTGGGTGTGCTCGCCGGGATGGCGGCGGCGCTGAGCATGGCGGCCGGCATAGTTCTCACCAAACGTTGGGGAAGGCCCGACGGCGTGGGGCTGCTCGGGTTCACTGGCCTGCAGTTAGCGATGGGTGGGGTGATGCTGCTGCCCGTGACGTTGGTGGTTGAAGGGCTGCCTGCGTCGGTTTCCGGACCCAACCTGGCGGGCTTCGCCTACCTCAGCGTCATCGGGGCACTGGCCGCATACGCAGTGTGGTTCCGGGGCATTGAGCGGTTGCCGACGATGGTGGTGTCGTTCCTGGGATTCCTGAGCCCGCTTGTGGCTACCGCGCTGGGGTTTGTGTTCCTGGGGGAGTCGTTGTCGGGGTGGCAGTTGGTCGGCGCGGCGTTGGTGCTGGGGGCTGTGGGTTTGGTGCAACGGCCTGGGGGGATGGGCGCCACCTACCGCCACGTGAAGCGGTTGTCTCCACGTGGGACAAGAACATCGACGAGGACCCGCAGAGGTGCAGATACACGGGTCTTTGTGCGAACGCAGGCCGGTGCACTCGTTGTCGCCAAAAAGCAGACTTAACACGTGGCCACCTGCTCTGATGGTCCGTCGTCAGTTTCGTCTATGTCAGCGGTCCGGGCGGGACTCTGGCTCCGCTAGACCGCTCTCCTTAGATTCTCTGTCCGTCTGTAGCTCAATGATCGCAAGTGCAAGTTTCCCAATTGTTTCTTCATACTTATCGCTGGATGGGTCGATTCCTAGGGTACGGAGGGCTTCCCTGCGCCGTTGGCTCTCATCAAGAGCCCCTGCTAATGCATCTAATACGGAGACCATGATTGATTTCATTTTGCTGCCAGGGGCTTTCATGTTGTTGCTCCCGGATTATTCTGGCGATTCTTTGCTTGCTGTAACTCAACCTTTGTAGTCACGGTTTCACCGCGATCGCGGGGAAAACAGTCAGGGATCCGTCGCTGTCCCGTTCGATTTCGATTGCTACATCAGCGTTTTGGCTCCCCGCGTAGGTGCCCTCGCCTAGATCCCGTAGGCGATAGGCTGCACTAAGTAGTTTGTCTACCTCACTAGATGTGAATGCTGGCACTCGGAATCCGCGCGGGCGCCTCAGCTCAAGTTTTGACAACTGTTGAAGAATTGAACTTATGCGCGCCTCCAACTCGTCAACGCTTTTTTGGGTTTTGTTTAGTTTGCTGATGAAGCTCTTAAAGAGATTATTCGGATTCTTCTGGGCGTGATCGACTGCCTGAACGACAAGAACCCTGCGCTTGAGAGCAATCGCCAGCCGCGCGATTTCCAATTGCGCCCGGAATCGTCCGCGCTCTTCGTCGATGCCAGGAAAGGCTTTGGTCAGCTCCTCTAGATCGATTGGACCGTCAACGCCATCAAGGGCAGCCTCCCAGTTTCGGAGCCGAGTTCGAACTGTGGTGAACGCCTCGTTGATGGCGTGTACCGCCGAATCGAGTCCGAGTGACAGGCCGAGTTCGCCTTCATCGAGAAGGACCGACGTTGCGGCAGCGACGGCGTCACCGCATGCCTCTAACGAAGTATGTTCCTTGACGAGCTTTTCGTCGTTCAGCTGCTCTAAGAGGTCCGTTATTTTTTGGATGGCTTTTTGACGCTGATGATCTGCGTAAGCGCTGACGCCGACGGAAACGGCCATGAGCACCAGCGGTGCGGCAACGGTCAAGGTTCCGGCACTCGCGACGGCCACACCAGCAGTTGCGGCTGAGCCAGTTGCTGCCCCAGCAGCAGCTGTCGCTCCAGTGGCTACAGCTGAAGTTGATGCCAGACCCGTAACTGGCACGAATGTGGCATTGGCTACAATGCCAGCGGAGTCGCGGAGTGCGCTGTATACACCTCCTGCAGCAGCCGTTGAGGCCATCGGTTTGACCAGCCCCTGGCCTAGCTGCGCAGCGACTTTTGCAGGGACTACCATGCGATAAAGTACGTCACCCGTTGCGGCAATATTGACTGTCGGCGGTGCCGACTTAGCCGTATGCGCGGCGAGCTGCGTCAAGTGCTGTGCGAGCGGGCTGGCTGCGTTGAGTGCGATGCCGTTGGTGCGGGTTCGCATGGTAGATCGCGGATGAATTTCTAAGGTTGCGATGGAGGAATCTGCCAGAGCAGCGAGCACTGTACGCAGTTCTGTGAGCCGTGCCGAAGTGAGGGTCTCGTCGGCGAACAGTTGGGGCACGGTGACCGGCTCTGTAGCCAAGGTCCAAACTGGCACAAGTGCATTACCATCGGCTGTCATTGTGAATGTCCTTGCTCAAAAGGTGGAAGTCTAAATTAGACTATTTCGGAATCGATGCAGCTGAGGCATGCTATCGCTTTTCAACCTAAATTGTATTTGCCTCGGCCCTTCAATGATGTAGTGATGTGTGCTTAGAAGAGTCAGCGGAGGTTAACGCTCCCTCCAAGCGGAGCGAACGCAACAGCCAAGTATTTTGTACCGGATGTCCATCCTTAGCCAGCCTCTTGATGAACAGCCATACCTTGCGATTTGCCGAACATCCACAAGACGACATCCATGGTGCGAAGATCGGAGATGTCGTGGTCAATCGCTGCCCTCCTACGAATCATTCTTAGCCGCTCGGGTAGGCCGGAACCGTCGGTTAGAACAGAGTGCCAAGTCTCCCATTGGCCGTCGCAGGTCGGATGGCCCATGAGTGGTCCCACTACCGAGTCGAAGATTGGGATGAGCCGTGGGCGCTTTCTCGCCATGACCTTACTGGCGGTAGTGGGCCCAATTCCCCAACGATAGGAGTCACTGCCACGCAGCAGACGCCACAGTTGATTCGCCGGACTCTGCGAGCCCAGGACTTCGGCATACTCGTCAGGGGCAACAGCGGAGAGATCCAAGTCTGTCGGTATCCGTTTGAGGAGCTCTGACACCTCACCGGCATGGGTTTCGATGAGTCCGATTGCAGCTCTCGCAGTCACCTGTACGGATAGAAACGAAACAGCGAGGACGTCGTCTGCAGTGATGATATGCGCGACTTCTCCTTTATCGCCCCCACCTGCCCAATCGTCGAATCGGCTTCCGGTCTGCGGGAGGTCGTTACGGTAAAGCTTCGTGTAGTACTCACCGACCAGTGCAGCGGCTTCATCGATTTTGCTTTGTGAGAGGATTTTCGGCAATGTCATGTTTGCTCCTTTTGGTCTCCGCGGTCAGGCGGATGCGGAATCTTCGACTGGAGTTGTGACGCCGCCGTAGTAGTGTTCCCTGAGACGTCGACAGCGCTCAGGGTCTTTCAGGAGCACCAAAGTCTTGGCCTCAATCTGGCGGATTCGTTCTCGTGTAACGCCGTAAATTTGCCCTATGGCATCCAGCGTTTTCTGTTCACCGTCCGTAAGTCCGAAGCGCAGGGCGATCACTCCAGCCTCGCGCTCCGTCAGCGTATCCAGAACCGCATGAACCTCGGCCGTCAACTGCTCTGCGGCAATAACCTCATCAACGTCCAGCGGATAAGGATCGATAAGCTGGTTAGCAAGGCTCTCCATCCCGCCTCTGCCGTCCGGTACTAGAAAGTCCAAGGAGAGAACTGACCTGGACGCGGTGAGAAGGTGCTCTACTTTTTCGACAGTGTTGTCCGAAAGCTTCGCAAGCTCCGTTACGTGATGTTTGATCCCGGCGCGGTCTGCTTCCCGAAGGATTCCCTGAATCTTGTTGACCTGCTCCACGATGTGGACCGGAAGCCTGATGAGGCGTGCCTGATCAGCCAAAGCCCGCGTAATTGCCTGGCGTATCCACCACGTGGCATAGGTAGAGAACTTGAAGCCAAGTGAGTAATCGAACTTACAGGCCGCACGATGCAGGCCGATGTTGCCTTCTTGTATGAGATCAAGGAAGTCCATGCCTTGTCCGGTGTGGCGCTTTGCTATGGAAACAACAAGACGGAGGTTGGCGCTGATGAGGGAGTGCATGGCGCTTTCCCCGAGCTGTGCGATTTGAGTTAGCTCGCGGGAGAGCTTCCTGCTGCGCCAAGCCGTATCGTCTAGTAAGTGCTGAGCGTAGAGACCGGCTTCGATCTCACGTGCGAGTTCAACCTCTTGCTGTGCTGTAAGCAAATCTGCTTGCGAGGCCCGCTTCAGGTAGTCCGCGACGCTGTCGTCGCTGTAGCCCGAGATGTCTCCGAGTCCTTCGAGCCAACCGTCATCCTGAAGATCGAACGCGGTGGGTGCATCTGATTCGGGCTCCTTGGGGACAGCGGGGACAGTTGATGCAGTTTCTGCCACAGAAGTCCGTGGCTCAAAAACTGCCTGGCCCTCGGAAGCAATAGGGGCCGATACTTGCACCTTTGGACGAAGGAAGTCCTTCAGTTGGTCAAGTTCGTGCTTGATATCGAAGAACTCCACGTGATCAGCAAAGGGCAGGACTTTCCCCAGGAACTCTTCGCCCTGAATGTCAGGGTCTTCCACGGTGCCCTTTGAATAGAGGACGACGAGGCGGCCGGCGCGATTATTTGCCTTCTTGCGGATGACGCGGCCGAGCCGCTGCACCATCTGACGTTGACTTCGGTTGGCGGCGACGATGATGCCAAGGTCTGCTTCCGGGACGTCTATACCTTCGTCG
>NZ_JABMCX010000142.1 GCF_013179505.1 Paenarthrobacter sp. CM16
AGCAGCCCAGGAGGCTTCGACGTCGAGGATTGCCGCGATCACGGCACGATCACCGGTCAGCGCGGCCACAGCGGGCGACGCCGAGACGGGGCTGAGGAGGCCGAAGTCGCCGTTGGTCATGCCTGGTTTTCCGTATTGATGTCCAGCGAGCCGTCCTGCTGGAAGTCCAGGAACACGGTCTCGTCGCCGCCCTGAAGACGGATGTCCCAGGTGAGGCCGCCGTCAGGGTCGCGGCGGGCAATGAGCGTCTTGCGTCGCTCGGGATCCAGTGAACTCAGCAGGGGATCGTTGGCCAGCGCTTCCTCATTTTCCGGGAGGTATACACGGGTGAAGAGGCGGTTCATGAGGCCGCGGGCGAAGACGGCAACGGAGATGAATGCTGCCGCCCCCGGAGCCGTGGGACCCGGGTTGACGGTGGTGAACGTGTACACGCCCGAGTTGCCAACGGAGCCGCGGCCCCATCCGGTGAAGGTGTAGCCGTCGCGGACCAGGGAGCCGGTGCGCTGGACGATGTTGCCCTCGGAGTCAGGCTGCCAAATTTCCAGGATGGCGTCCGGAATGGCGGTGCCGGAGCCGTCGTAAACAGTGCCCTGGAGGCGGATGCTGCCGGGGCTTCCGGGTGCCAGGAGTTCGTTGTCCTTGTTGAAGGGGAGGGCGTAGCCGTAGAAGGGGCCTACGGTCTGGCCCGGTGTGGGTGCCAGCTTGCTCATGCGCTTACTCCTCGTCCCCGGCGTCGCCGTATGCTTCGTTTTCTGTCCAGGTCCGCTTGGAACCGGTCAGGATGATGTCCCACTTGTAGCCGAGAGCCCATTCGGGGCTGGTGAGCTCGTGGTCATACTGTGCCACGAGACGGTCGCGGGCGTCCTGGTCCACGATCGACTGGTAGATGGGGTCCAGCGGGAACAGCTGGTCGCCCGGGAAGTACATCTGGGTGACGATCCGCTGCGTGAACTCCGAGCCGAACATGGAGAAGTGGATGTGCGCCGGACGCCAGGCGTTCAGGTGGTTCTTCCACGGGTAGGCGCCGGGTTTGATGGTGGTGAAGCTGTAGGAGCCGTCGTCGCCGGTGATGCAACGCCCGACGCCGGTGAAGTTCGGGTCCAGCGGTGCGGGGTGCTGGTCGCGCTTGTGGATGTAGCGGCCTGATGCGTTCGCCTGCCAGATTTCCACCAGCTGGCCGGCCACCGGGCGGCCGTCTCCATCGAGGACCCGGCCCGCGACGATGATGCGTTCACCCTGCGGTTCGCCGTTGTGCTGGATGGTCAGGTCCGACTCCAGCGCGTGTACGTCCTGGTGTCCGAACGTCGGCGAGTAGAGCTCAATGGTTTCCGGGTCGGCGTGGTGCAGGCTCTTGGTGGGGTGGCGAAGAATGCTGCTGCGGTAAGGAGCGTAGTCCAGCCGCGGCATGGTCTCCGGGCCTTTGCCGTTCTTCAGTGCCTCGGCGTAGCGGTCCCCGATGCCTTTGATCTCAGCACTGAGATCCGCCTGGGTTTCCACCTTTTTGGCTTGGTGGGCGGCGTGCGGCTCTGCGGGCGGCACGAGTTCCTCGGATTCGAGCGCCTGTGCTGTCTGTTCGTGTGGCACGGCCGGCTCCTTTCGGTTGATGGTTTCTGTTGGCTTGCGGGGCGGCGTCTTAAACGCGGTGGAGCGAGTCGTATTGGACGGCGTGGCGCACCGGAGCGTTGGGCGCCCCGTAGCCGTCGTAGTTGCCCCGGCGTTCCACCATTTCGAAGAACACACTGCCCACGGTGGCGGTGTAGAAGTGGAGGAATTCGCCGTTGGCGTCCCGGTCATACAGGAGGTTGAGCTCCTTGAGGGTGGCCAGGAATCCGGGTTCGAGATCGAACCGGGCGTCCAGGTCCTCGTAGTAGTTGGCCGGAATCTGCAGGAACTCAAGGCCTCTTTGATGGGCGGACCGGGCGGTGGCCACGAGATCGTCCACGGCGAAGGCGATGTGTTCCTGGTACGTTTTGCGGGATGTTTCCTGGGCTTGTTGCGCCGGCGCCAGGTTCAGCACCAGGCGGACTGACCCGTTGCCGGTCTCCATGACCTGCGAGCGGACCAGGCCGCTGGGGCTTGGGACTTCAGCGAAGGGCTGCGGTTCCAGGGCAAGGGCGCTGGTGTAGAACAGGACAGCTTCGTCAAAGTGCTGCCACGGTTGGGCGAGGTTCACGTGGTCGATCACGGCGTTCTGCGTTGCCGTGGACCGGTCCAACCCCTCACCGAATTCGTGCGTCCAGGCCGCAGTGCCGTCCGGGCTTCCCTGGCACAGGAAGATCTCCGTGGAGTCCGGAGCGGAGATGCCTTGGAAGACTTCCTCATTGGCCTGGACCTTGCGGGCCACCACGGGCGCCTTGAGCTGCTGGGCGCGAGCGGAGGCAATCACTGGGGAGTCGACGTCGAACCCCAAAGCGGCGATAGCCGGTTCCGCGTGGGATGCCGCTTGCTCGTTGATGATCAGGCGGGCCTGGCCCATGGTCCAGAGCTGGACGTCCTTGGTGCGGTGCCGCCCCTCGAACGCGAACCCGAGTTGGCCCAGGAGCTTCTCCAGCTGTGCGGTGTCGTCAGCTTTGACCTCGGCGAAGTTGAAGCCGGCGGGCTCGTCCACTTTGGGCAGCGTGGCAAGTTCCATGGGATAACGACGGCGGAGCCCGGCTTTTGCGTCGGTCCCCCCTTCCGCGGAGGTGCTTGCGAGCCATGCGGCACTCTGCTCCTCAAGCCAGATCAGGGAGCGCATGGCGTCCACGGCCGTGCGATCGGTGTCCGACTGGCGGAAGACGTCGTTGAACACTTCGAGCGAGACCGGGCCCGTGTAGCCTGCGCGGACCACATGGCCCATGAACTTGGCGAGCTCAAACTGGCCCTCCCCGGGGAAAACCCGGTAGTGCCGGCTCCAGGAGAGCACGTCCATGGAGAGCTTGGGGGCATCCGCTACCTGGACGAAGAAGATCTTCTCCGCGTTGATGTCCTCGATCGGTGCGGTGTCCCAATCGCGGGACAGGATGTGGAACGAGTCCAGGCAGGTGCCCAGGTTGGGGTGGTCCACCATCTCCACCAGGCGGTACGCATGCTCGTAGTCGTTGACGTATTTGCCCCAAGCCAGTGCTTCGTAGGCAACCTTGACGCCGTGATCCCCCGCCAGCCCGGCGAGTTCGGCCAGCTGTTCAGCCCGGAGGTCATCATCGTCGATGGTTGCCGTGGCAACGTTGGAGCAGACCAGGATGGTGTCCATGCCAAGGCGTTCCATCAGGTTGAACTTGGCCTCTGCCCGCTTGAGGTTGGCCTTCAGCAGGTCCGGAGTGACGCCGTCGAAGTCGCGGAACGGCTGGTAGAGATCGAGGCCCAAGCCAAGATCCGCGGCCATTTTGCGGACTTCCTCAGGGCTGAGCGGCGAGGTGACCAGGTCCTGTTCGAAGATCTCGATGCCGTCGAACCCCGCAATGGCGCAGGCCTGCATTTTCTCTTTCAACGTCCCTGACAAGCAGACCGTAGCGATTCCGGTGCGCATCAGTGACCCGCCTTCGCAAGCTGCGGGGCGGCTGCGTCTTCCGCCGCGATCAGCTCCAGGAAGTGGGCCCGCATCCGCTCCCGGTCGGCTTTGCGGCCGGTGATGAGTTGGAAAGCGTCGGCCGCCTGACCGACCGCCATCCGGCCGCCGTCGAGGACGTCACAGCCCTTGGCGCGCGCCTGGCGAACCAGCTGCGTTTCGATGGGCCGGTAGACGATGTCCGCCACCCAGTGGCGCGGTTCCAGCAGTTCGATGTCCAAAGGCAGACCAGGGTGGGCGGCCATGCCGATCGGGGTGCAGTGCACCAATCCGTCAGCGAGGGGCATGATCCCGCCGAGCTCTGCAGTACTCCGGGGCGTGACCGTGGCGTCCGGGAAGAGAGCACCCAGTTCGGCAGCGCGTTCTGCTGCGCGGGCCGGATCCATGTCTACAAGGTCCAGCGTACTGACGCCGGCGGTGAGGAGGGCGTAGGCGACCGCGGAGCCGGCACCTCCCGCACCAAGCTGGACCACGCGATCCAGTGTGGCGTTCGGGAGCCCCTCAGCGAGCGCCGAGCCGAAACCGGAGAAGTCTGTGTTGTGGCCGATCAGCCGGGCGTCCTGGATCAGGACTGTGTTGACGGCACCCAGGCGACGGGCGTCGTCGGAAATTTCATCAAGGTGCTCAAGCACCAACTGCTTGCACGGATGCGTGATGTTGAGGCCGTTGTAGCCCATGCGCCGGGCGGCGGTCAGGAGATCCCCGACGGCGGTGGCCGGTAACGCGAGTTCCAGCAGGTCGATGGGGCGGTACAGCAAGCGAAGGCCCTGCACATCGGCTTCGCGCTCATGCATGGGCGGCGTGAGCGAGGGCATGACGCCCTCGCCTATGAGGCCCACCAGAACGGACTCGGCTCGGTTGCTCATCCTAAAGCTCCTTTGACTTCAGCACCGCGGGCATTTGGCACTTTTGGAGGGCGCCGCCTGACCGGGTGTTATTGAGGTTACTACAAGTGTTCATATTCCGCACGCTTGTTCTTATCGCGAACATCTTGGCGATGGATAGTTGGCGTGGTGCTGCGTTGCGGGGCCCGCTCTGCGTGCCTTCGGGTGAGTTTGGGGTGCAAAGCGGGCCTCGCAACGAAGGGGGGTTGCGTTGCGGGGCCCGCTCTGCGTGCCTGCGGGTGAGTTTGGGGCGCAAAGCGGGCCTCGCAACGAGGGGGGTGCGTTGCGGGGCCCGCTCTGCGTGCCTGCGGGTGAGTTTGGGGCGCAAAGCGGGCCTCGCAACGAGGGCTAGCGCTGGGGCAGGCGGGCCGACAACTCAGCCGCGGCTTCCTGCAGGGTAGGGACGTGTGCGATCAGTTCTTCCATGCTCATACGGAACACCGGCACCGCCGTGGCGACTGAAGCAAAGGCGTGCCCCTGGGAGTTGAGGACAGGGACTGCGACGGCGCGCATTCCGATTTCGTTTTCTTCGTCCATGACGGCATAGCCCTGGCGGCGAACCTGCTCAATTTCCGCCCTGAACGCGTCCCGATCCGTGATGGAACGCTCGGTCAACGGCTCCAGCGGGAGCTCCTCAAGGAGTCGCTTCCTCTCAATCTCATCCTCGAACGCCACGATCGCCTTGCCCACCGACGTCGTGTGCAGCGCACCCAGATGACCGGGATCGCTGGTCACCCGGAAGGTCTTGGGGCCGTCCACCTTATTGACGGTGAGGTGATGGTTTCCATCCCGAACGGAGAGGATGGTGGCCTCATGCGTGCTCTCCGTGACCCTCTGGAGGACCGGCAATGCGGTGGCCGCGAAGCCGTGATGATTCGAGACCCGCTGGCCGAGCTGGAAGACACGCAATCCCAGGTGATAGCGCCGTCCGTCGGGCTCGTAGTCAACAAAGCCGTCTCGCGTCAGGGAGCCCAGCAGCCTGTACGTGGTACTGAACGGAAGGTTTGCACTCCTCGCCAGATCTGCCGCGCTCGCCCCGCGCGGTTCATTGCCCAGTAAAACCAACAGGCTCAAGGCCTTGCCGACCATGTCGGTCTTTGTGTCCTCTTTCACACTCATGACTTGATGCTCTCACAATGTGAGAGCTATTTCTAGATGGTGGTGACTTCTCTTGACAAGTGACCCCACTCACAGCCACTATTGCTGTATTGCACAAGTAGCTCTCACCATGTGGTTACTTGTAAGGGATCGACCGGCCGCACCTCGCTTGGGTCTCCCCTTAGAAGCCAGATTCGCGACATCGTCGTCACAGAAGGAACCACCCATGAGCCAAACAATGCCGTCAGCGACGCCAGGCACTGAAACCGCCGCCGGAACCCCCAAGAAAGCAGCGCTTGCCAGCTTCCTGGGCAGCGCGGTCGAGTACTACGACTTCTTCATCTTCGGCTCTGCCGCGGCCCTGATCTTCCCCCATGTCTTCTTCCCCTCCGCCGACGCCAATGCGGCCATCATGTCGTTCGCGACCTTCGGCTTCGCCTACGTTGCCCGCCCCGTGGGAGCAGTGATCCTGGGACACTTCGGCGACCGGATCGGCCGGCAAAAAGTCCTGATGTTCACTCTGGTCCTCATGGGCGCAGCCACCTTTGTGATCGGCTGTCTCCCGGACTTCAAGACCATCGGCTGGTGGGCGCCGGTCCTGCTGGTACTTGCCCGCTTGTGCCAAGGGCTTTCTGCCGCCGGCGAGCAAGCAGGTGCCTCTTCCATGACGCTGGAACACGCCCCGGACAACCGTCGATCCTTCTTTACGTCCTGGACCCTCACTGGAACCCAGGGAGGCCAGATCCTGGCCGCGCTGGTCTTCATTCCCGTAGTGGCACTGCCCGACGACATCAAATACAGCATCGGCTGGCGCATCCCGTTCTGGCTCAGCGCTGTGGTGGTCCTGGTGGCCTTCTTCATCCGCCGCACCCTGCACGAGCCCCCGGCCTTCGCTGAAGCCAAGAAAAACAACCAAATCTCCAAGCTCCCCGTAGCCGATCTCCTCAAGCTGCACTGGCGCGATGTCCTCCGCGTGGTCTGCTGCGCCTTCATCGCCGCAGTCAGCACAGTCTTTGGAACGTTGGCCATCAAATACGCCCAGGATGTTGCCGGCGTCAGCAGCACCATCACCCTGTGGCTGGTGGTTGTGGCCAATGTGGTGGCCCTCGGAACCCAGCCGCTGTTCGGCATGCTCGCGGACAAGATCGGCCGGAAGCCAGTGTTTATCTATGGCGCCTTCGCCAGCGCCATCATGACCCCGGTCTTCCTGCTGACCCTCGAAGGCGGCAATGTACCGCTGATGTTCCTGGTCTCCGTGGTGTTCTTCTCCTTCGGCTACGCTGCAGCCAACGCCGTCTGGCCGTCCTTCTACGGTGAAATGTTCAGCACCAAGGTCCGTTTCTCCGGCCTCGCCATCGGAACCCAGCTCGGCTTCCTTATGGCAGGGTTCGCCCCCGCAATCGTGACCGCACTGGGCGGAACCAAACCCGGCGGCTGGGTGCAGATTTCCATCTTCACCGCCGTGATCTGCGTGATCGCAGCCGTCTCTGCCATGACCGCCCGCGAATCCGCCAAGACTCCCACCGCCGAGCTCGGCCTGCCCAAGCAAACGCAGCACGCGTAAGCCCTGGTCTCAGCCCCGCTGGGCTGAGACCAGGGAAGCAGCGAGAAGCCCGGAGTGTCACCAGACACTCCGGGCTTTTCGCTCGTCTTGAACCCGTGGGAAGGCTCAGCTGTGGACATCTCCGGGGGCTGGCTACCGCGGGTCCAAGGCCACTGGCTTGAACTTCCCCGTCCCCGTGCCTGAATAGAGCAGCAGTGTTCCATCACCGGCCACGCCCACAAGGGACGGATCGCCTGTCCCCGTGAAAGCGTTGCCGAGGGCGGCGAAGGAACCGAAAATGTTCCAGCCGGAGCCCAAGTACTGCCGGGCAAGGAATCCACCGTTGCCATTACCCGGGTAGAGCCACAAGGCGCCGTCTGTCCCGCGGGCCAGGACGTCCTCCCGGCCGTCACCGTTGAAATCACTGCCCTGCATCACGGCGTTGAAGATATTCCAACCCGTACCGATCTGCTTCCATGGCTGGAATCCGCCGGCACCGTTGCCCGGGTAGAGCCACAAGGTTCCGTCCCCGGCGCGCGCCAGAATGTCGGACCGGCCATCCCCGGAGAAGTCACCCGGTGCCAGCAGCTGCGTGAACCCTTGCCAGCCCGTGCCGATCTGCTTGCGGGCGAGGAACTGCCCCTTCCCATCGGTGGGGTACAGCCACAAGGTCCCATCGGAGGCCCTGGCCGCAAGATCCGGGTGCCTGTCGCCGTCGAAATCGCCGACGCTCAGGACTGAGGTGAACATATTCCAGCCCGTCCCCACCTGCACGCGCGGCAGGAACCCACCTGAACCGCTGCCCGGATAGAGCCACAAAATACCGTCGGCGCCGCGAGCCAGAATGTCGGCGGCAGCATCGCCGTCGAAGTCGCCTGCCTCCCATACCTGGCTGAACTGGTTCCAACCGCTTCCGATCACCAGGCGGTCCGCGAAGCCTGTCCCGTCACCCGGGTAAAGGGTCATCCGCGCGCCGACGGCAAGGACGTCAGCTTTGCCGTCACCGGTAAATTCCTGCCCACCGACGATGTCGCCGGCCAGGTTCCAACCACTTCCGACGGCGGTACGCGGCAGGAGCCCTCCCGCACCGTCGCCGGGGTAGGCAAAGAGGGTGCCGTCCGACGAGCGGGCCAGGAGGCCTGCCGTGCCGCCACCGAAAGTGCCCGCCGCGGAAAGACTGGTGAACACGTCCCAGCCTTGGCCGATCTGACGCTGGGCCAGGAACCCGCCGGAGCCGTTTCCGGGATAGAGCCAGAGGCGGCCGTCGGCGCCGGCAGCAATGAGGTCGGCCCGGCCGTCGCCGTTGAAGTCACCCGGAGCTACCAATTGGGTGAAGCCCTGCCAGCCAACTCCCGCCTGGCTGCGCGGGAGGAAACCGCCCTTGCCATTGCCCGGATAGAGCCACAACGCACCGTCACTGCTGCGGGCCACAATGTCCGCGAAGCCGTCGTCGTTGAAATCCGAAGTACCCAACACTGCGTTGAAGATGTCCCAGCCCGAGCCGATCCGCACAGGGACTTCAAGGCGGTTTCCGGGCAGGCCGGCGTAAAGGAGGAGTGAACCGTCCGATTCACGGGAAAGAACATCGGCCAGCTTGTCGCCATCGAAATCTCCGGCGGAAAAGCTCATCCGTGTCTTCAGTTTGGGATCTGCATTGATGGTGACGGTGGCGGAGGTGGCACTGACCGAGTTAATGGTCACCTTGGTGCCCGTGTAGGTGGTGAAAGTGCTGCCCGCCTGCCAGGCGTGGTTCTGGCTGTACCACCCGTTGAACGGCTTGGTACTGGGCATGAGAACCAGCGAGGAAGCGATGGTGGCTCCGCCTCGTTGGACGATTTTGACGCCCTTGTTTCCGCCGGAGAGGTAGTTGTCGTAGTCCCCTACCGGCTGCCGGAGCTCAAGGTAGTAGACCTCCTTGCTCACGGGATCGGTGAACTTGATGGCTCGCTGCGCCTCGGTTCCTCCCCAGGGCTTCAGCGTGTAGCTCTTGACGCCTGTGGCCACACCGGTATCGCGGATTTCGTCGCCCCGCCCCAGTCCGCCGTAGTCCCAGAAGGTGGAACTGATCACGGGCGAATTCCACTGCGCGGCGCCCATGATGTCCGTAGTATCGCCGTACTCGCGGATGTAGCAGGACGGATCCGTGAATTGGCCGTTGCTGTTGACTCCGACATCGGAGGCTCCACTGGTGCACTGCAGCGCATCAGCATGCATCATGCCGATCACGTGGCCGAACTCGTGGCTCATCACGTTGTTGGAAAAGTTGCTGATCTGCGGCATCAGGACCCGGCCGCTGTAACTGCCGCTGCTGTAGCCGGCGCCCAGTGCGTTCCCGGACAACGTGGTGGTGGGAACGAAGATCACCAAGGCCGTGTAGGGGCTGGCGGACCATTTCAGCTCGCTGGTAATGGTGGAGATGATGGTGCTGTAACTGTCGCTCGACTTCGCCTTGGACTGGTGCCCGGCAACCTTGCTGTTCACGGACATGGACAATTTGTTGGCCGTCATCGCCTGCCAGTACTTGCTGGTGGCCGCCACCGTCCTTTCGGCGTCTGCCATGGAGACAGTGTTGGCATTGTCGGCGAGCTTTGCCGTCACCAGCCGGACACGGATATCTCCGCCGGGGCCGGTTGCTGCCGCACCGTCACGGAGGAGGGAGTCGACGTCGGCCTGTCCCTTGGGTGCGTCGTTCGCCGGTGGCGATTCGAAGGTGTGGTCCGAGCGCGGCGTGCCTTCGATGAACCGGACATTCGGATTGTCCGGGCCTGGTACCGGAACCGCAGTTGCAGGTGCCTGAACGAAAAACAGGCCGGTGGCAAACACCATCAAGCCTGTGGACAGCGCGATGGATCGCCGCAAAACACCCATTGAATCTCCCGGGGACGGAGCCTGTGGCTCCTGTGAGTCTCAAGAACCGAGATCAGGCTACAGCCGCGGCCCCGCCACGCCCGGAAGGCAGGGCTGGGTCGCCTGAAATGCAACCAACCCGGAATGCTAACCGGACCCTAACCGGCCCGAAATACCGTGGCAACAATGCCGCGCCACACTGGAATAGCCGGCAAGTGCAGGCACAAGCTCCAGCCCAGGAGGCCACCATGCTGAAGGAAGTCACCACTCACACAACACGTATACGCGCGATCAGCCAGCTCCACCGTGGAGACGAGATCGAAGCCCGCCTGTCCGTAGGACCCGCCTACGATGACGTGGTCATCCGCCGCGGACTGGTCCAGGAGACCGCTCCCGGAATCGGCGTCGTGTGGATCATGGACCACGCCTCAGGGATGAGGAAAGCCATCAATACCGACGAATGCAGTGTTTGGCGCGTCGCCTGAACCGGCTTGACCCCAAACCCCGCTCAGCCACCGGCCACGGACTGGACAATCAAGACCTCCTGGCCGGCAGCAACCTCCGTTTCAAGCCCCTTCAGCCGCCGGACCTCATCACCGTTCACGTAAATATTCACGAAACGGCGGAGGGACCCGGTTTCATCACGCAAGCGCCTGGCCAGCACCGGGTAATCTCCGGTCACCGCATCCAGTAACTGTCCTACGGTCACAGCCCCGTCGGCGGACGCAGTCAGATAGGACTGTCCGCCGACGAGGGGCTGCAGGACACCAGGCAGCAGGACCGTAAAGTCAGCCACAACGGGCCTAACCAGGTACCGGGGCGCTGGATTGATCGCCCGGAGTGGGGTCAATCTCCTGGGCCGCTGCCTCCACTATCACTGCGGCTTCGGCAATCACAGTGGCTTCCGCCGCAGCGAGTGGGACTTCCAGTCCTGCGGCGTTGTCCACCACGACGGCGGCCCTTACGCACAGGACGTCCGGCAAGTGCGAGGCCACTTCAGTGAAGGTGCCGCCCTCGTCGGCGCTGGCATAGACGGCACCCCCACGGGTTCCGAAATACACCCCGACGGGCTCGGCCGCATCCACGGACGCGGCATCGCGCAGGACGGCGTTGTACTCGTGGTCCGGCAGGCCTGTGTGCAGCTCTGTCCAGGTGTTGCCGGCGTCATTGGTGCGGTGAACGCTGAGCCTGCTGTCCGGCGGGATGCGTTCGCCATCGGCCTTCAACGGAATCACCCACGCGGTTCCTTCGCGCCGCGGGTGCGTCAGCATGACGAAACCGAAATCAGCAGGCAACCCGTCAGCAATCGACTCCCAGTTCTCCCCGTTGTCATCCGAGCGGTACACGCCGTGATGGTTCTGTGCGTATAAACGGCCCTCGACGGCGGCGTCCGCCGCGATCTTGTGGACGCATTGCCCGAACTCGGGGTTGGGATCGGGCATGAAATAAGCCGAGATCCCTTTGTTCCGCGCTTCCCAGGAAGTCCCGCCGTCCAGCGATCTGTACACGCCGCCGGTGCTCATGGCGATGTGGACTTTCTCGCCGGACGGATCAACCACAATCGAGTGCGCCGCCGCGCCACCATAGCCGGCACCCCACTCGCTGCGGTGGGGGTGGTCCCACAGTCCACGGTTCAACTCGAAGTGTTCGCCGCCGTCGGTGGATTTCCACACTGAAATTGGCTCGCACCCGGCCCAGACAACCCCGGGGCGGGAGTCGGCGTCGGGGTAGATCTGCCAGACGCGCTCCAAAGCGGCGTCCGTGCCCTCCGGGAATTTGATGGCGCCTTGCTCCGGCTCGGTCCAGGTGGTCCCAAGGTCGTCGGAGTGGGCCACAGTGGGCCCCCAGTGCTCGGATCGGACTCCCACCATGATCCGGGTTTTGCCGTCCCGCGTGTCTATCCCGATGCTGGGAATCTCGCTCATCAGGAAGTGCGGACCGGAGAGGGACCAAGCTCGGCGGTCCGGGCTGGTTGCCAGCCACAGGCCTTTCTTGGTCCCGATAGCCAGGACATAACTCTCTGCGGTATCTGCGGTTGCCATGAGTCCCATCGAACCACCGGGGTGAGTGGGTGGCAACGGTTTTTTGGGCGTATGTGGATAGTCGAAGTTTTGGGATGCCTACAGTCGGTTCGGCCGGACTTTCCATTGCGTTCAAACTCTGGGCACAGGACTCCTTACGGTTACAGTGTCGCCAAACTCCAGATCGTGACGCGAAAACTGAGAAAAAGTTTTCCGGGGCTAGAAACACCGTCGTCCCCCTTCTCCGGGGAAAACGTGCTTGACTGTGCTTTTGCGGCCACGAGGCCGGAACAACATTGTTGGGGGAACAGATGTTTTGCGAGGTCAGAGAACCATGAAGCAGTCACCAGAGATCTCCGCGGTCCTAGCGCGTTAGCGGGCCGCACCATGGTTGCAGTCGCGCTGCAAGAGGGAGCAATAGTCCTGGACCCATTCTCCGTAAGGATGGTCCTCGGCCTGGTCACCCTGACCCTGATCCTCATTTCCTGTGT
>NZ_JABMCX010000143.1:0-4222 GCF_013179505.1 Paenarthrobacter sp. CM16
AGCCGGCCACCGAATCCACGTAGGCGGCGTGGAGCCTTGCAACGTGGAAGTCGTCATCCACAATCAGCACGCGTAAATCCTCAGCCATTGCTGTCCTCCCTCAACGTCGAGTCGGTTCCGGTAATACCCTCCGCAGCATCCATGACGCCGGGGATCGTTGCCATGAATACCGCGCCGGGGCCGCCTTGGCTCCCGGGCTCCAGGACGCGGACATCACCGCCGCGCCGCCGCGCAAGCTGCCGCACCAGCGCCAGCCCCAAACCTTGTCCAGCCCCCGAGCGTACCGGGTGTTCCGACGTCGTGAAGCCTTCCGCGAAGACTTCTTCAGGTTCAAGGCTCCCCAAACCGTCGCCGGAGTCTCCCACCACAATGTGCAAAGTCCCGCCGGTTGTGGCGGCGTCATCAAGCAGTTCAACCTCCACCCAGCGGTCCACGGCGGAACCGACGACGGCGGCACTCACCGCGTTGTCGATCAGGTTGCCAAGGACCGTGGTCACGTCCTGGGGATCGGCCACGTGTCCACGAACCAGTGTTTCGGGTCCGACCCGGAGGGCCACGCCGCGTTCCGAAGCTTCCACACCCTTGGCGCCGATGAAGGCCTGCATATACGGATCCTGAAGCAGTTCGGCCTGTTCCACCGGGAACTTCAGCGGGCCCGTGGCCGAGATGCGCGCAAGGTAATCTTTTGCGGAATCGTACTGGCCGATGCTGATGAACCCGGCGATGGTGTGGAGTTGGTTGGCGAACTCATGGCGCTGGGCGCGGAGGGCCGTGGACATGGTCCCGACGGCATCGAGTTGGCGGGTGAGCTGCTGCAGCTCCGTTCTGTCACGCAGCATGACCACCCAGCCGAGGTCCTCCTTGCGATGCCAGGCCTTGCGTGCGCTGGCAACCAGGACGCGCCCGCCCGCCACGATTTCCACGGCTTCGGCGTCACGGGCCGCCGGCTGGGTGAGCTGCTTGAGTTGCGCAGGCACGGCGGCCGAAGCCCAATCCTGTCCCGTGGCATCGGGCATGTCCAAGAGCCGGGCGGCAGCGGCATTGAATACAGAGATGCGCCCGTCCGCGGCGATGCCGATCACGCCGTCGTCGACGCCTTGAAGTACGGCCACTTGGTCGTGGACGAGGGTGCTGATTTCCTCGGGCTCCAAGCCGAGGGTGAGCCGCTGCAGCCTGCGCCGGAGCAGGAACGATGCCAACACGCCGGCCACCAAAGAACCCCCGGCGGTCAGGGCAATGGGCGCAATGTCGCGGGCCAGGCTGTTGCTCAACGACTCCACTGAATAGCCGACGCTGACTTCACCGACGATCGTCTCCGGAAGATCCGGCGCATACACCGGCACCTTGGCCCCGGCCGAAGGTCCCAAAGTCCCGGTGTTGCGGGTGGTGATCTCCTGTCCTCCGAGAGCCACTGACGGGTCCGTGCTGACGCGTTCGCCCAGCCGGGCCTTCTCGGGATGGGCCAGCCGGAGCCCGGTTTCGTCCGTGACGACCACGAACAGGGCGCCCGTCCGGTTGCGCACGGCTTCAGCGGCAGCTTGAAGGGGGCCGGCCGCAAGGATATCCGGGGGAGGCGTCCCTTCTTCCCTGCTGATGGCTTGGACGCCGGATCTGATATCGGGATCCGCAGCAACAGTCCGGGCGAGGGTGAGCGCCTGGTTCTCGGCTTCGTCGCCGATCCGTTCGTACACCAGCCACGCATGGACTGCGCCGCTGAGCAGGACCACCAGCAGGACCACTCCAAGCTGGAGGAGGAGGGTTTGGGTGGAGAAACGCATGCTCCATTCAAGCACTGAGCACAATGCGCAAAACCTTCGTAACGAGCATTATTCCTGACAATTCACACAAACCCCTCCCCGTGACGGACGCCACCATATCGTCTGTAGTGCGCATCACACCGACGTGGCGCCATTCACAGTAGTAAGGAGCCGGCCGTGCTGGTTTTGCTTGGATTCGCAATGATTGCGGTATTCATGGTCCTGATCATGACCAAAAAATTGACGCCAGTACTGGCGCTGATCATCGTCCCCACCGTCTTCGGCTTGTTCGCCGGGGCGGGCCTCGGCATCGGCGACATGGTGATGGAATCCATGAAGTCCATGACGTCCACGGCTGCGCTCCTCATGTTCGCCATCATCTACTTCGGCCTGATGATCGACGTCGGACTCTTTGATCCGTTGGTGAAGTTCATCCTCCGCAAGTTGGGCAACGACCCCGCCAAGGTTGTCCTCGGCACTGCGATCCTTGCAGCCGCGGTCTCCTTGGACGGTGACGGCTCCACCACCTTCATCCTCACCACGGCCGCCATGCTCCCGGTCTACCTGCGGCTCAAGATGAGCCCGGTGGTCCTCACCTGCGTGGCCGGCCTTGCCAACGGCACCATGAACATCCTGCCGTGGGGCGGCCCTACCGCCCGTGCAGCCACCGCGCTCAACCTTGATGTCAACGACGTCTTCGTCCCCATGGTCCCGTCCCTCATCGTCGGCCTCATCGTGGTCCTGGTCTTCGCTTGGCTGCTGGGCCTGCAGGAACGCAACCGCCTCCGCACCACCGCTCCCGAAATCTGGGGCGACGTCGCCGAGCCTTCCGAAGCGTTCGACGGCGGCAACGGCCGCGGCGGTTCCGTCACCGCCGGTTCGGGCTCAGGTTCAGGATTCGGCGCCGGCCGTTTCAGCTTCGGACGCAACGGCTCGACCTCAAGCAAGCCGGGCACGGGTGGAGGTTCCGGCGTCGCGGTTCTTGAAGATCCGGCAACCCTGGTGGACCTCCATGACACCGCCATGGCTGACACCGCGCTGGACCCCAACCGCTCCACCCTGCGTCCCAAACTGTTCTGGTTCAACCTGGGCCTCACGGTCGCCGTCATGGTTGTCCTGGTGGCCAACATTGTTCCGCTGCCGTTCGTGTTCATGGTGGGCTCCGCGATCGCCCTGCTGGTCAACTTCCCCAAGGTCAAGGACCAAGGCGCGCAGTTGATCGCTCACGCACCGTCCATCGTCGCTGTGGTCAGCATGGTCATGGCCGCCGCAGTCCTCACCGGTGTCCTCAATGGAACCGGCATGGTCAAGGCAATGTCCGAGTGGCTGGTCCAGATCATCCCGGCAGACATGGGCCCGTTCATGGCCATCATCACCGGCCTGCTCAGCATCCCCATGACCTTCTTCATGAGCAACGACGCCTTCTACTTCGGTGTCCTTCCGGTCCTCTCCGAAACCGCCGCGCACTACGGCGTCGATGCAGTGGATATGGCCCGTGCCTCCATCACCGGGCAGCCATTCCACCTGCAGAGCCCCTTGGTTCCTGCCATCCTCCTGCTGGTCTCCCTGGCCAAGGTGGACCTGGGCGATCACCACAAGAAGGTCCTGTGGCGCACGGCAGTGATCTCGGTGGTCATGCTGGCAGTGGGTGTCCTGACGGGAGCCATCGGCATCGGCTGACCTGCCTAAACCCCCAACGAGACAGCAGAGCGTGAATGGCCCGCTCTGCTGTCTCGTTTGCGTTGATGGCGGGACAAGCTGCGAAAGCCGGGAGGCATCCGGAAGCGTGCGTCCAAGGGAGGAACGAGCGAGCACGCGGAGGATGGCTCCCGGGCGTAGCGTCTGACCGGCACACCCAAGCCAAGTAGACTGGTTCGGAAAACCATTTGAACTTTGCAGGGGAGATCCATGGCTGCGATCAACCGTGACGACGTCGCGCATCTTGCGCGTCTGGCTCACATTGAAATGAGTGCCGAAGAACTGGACAGGATGGCTGTTGAGCTTGCTGTCATTGTGGATTCGGTCAAGAGCGTGAGCGAAGCTGCGGGGGAGGACGTCCCGGCGACGTCGCACCCGATTCCGCTGACCAACGTGTTCCGCGAGGACGTTGTGGGCCACACATTCACCGCTGAGCAGGCGTTGTCCGGCGCTCCGGATGCTTACGAGAACCGTTTCAAGGTCCCCGCAATCCTGGATGAGGACTAATCACTATGACTGAGCTGAAGAACGAACTCATCCGCCACTCCGCTGCCGATCTCGCTGAGAAGCTGGCCGCCCGCGAGGTGACCGCCGTCGAGGTGACGCAGGCGCACCTTGACCGTATCGCCCTTGTTGATGGCGGAGCCGATGGTATCCACGCCTTCCTGCACGTCAATACTGAAGAGGCTTTGGCTGTCGCGGCCGAGGTTGACGCAGCCCGTGCCGCCGGCGGCTCTGCTGCCGAGGAACTGCATGCCCTCGCTGGT
>NZ_JABMCX010000143.1:4321-12244 GCF_013179505.1 Paenarthrobacter sp. CM16
TCGCTGGACCAGATCGGCCCTGTGTCCCGGACAGTACTGGACTCTGCGCTGCTGCAGGAAGTCATCGGCGGCCACGATCCCTTCGACTCCACGTCACTGACTGATCCCTTCAATGATCTTGTTGCCGCCGCCCGCGTGGGCAACGTTGCCGGCATGAAGATCGGCATCGTCAAGGAGCTTCACGGCGAGGGTTACCAGGCCGGCGTCGAGAACCGTTTCAACGAGTCCCTTCAGCTGCTGAAGGACGCAGGCGCTGAAATTGTTGAGGTTTCCTGCCCCAACCTTAAGTACGCCCTGGGTGCCTACTACCTGATCATGCCCTCCGAGGTGTCCAGCAACCTGGCCAAGTTCGACGGCGTTCGCTTCGGCATGCGCGTGCTGCCCAAGGACGGTCCCATGACCATCGAGCGGGTCATGGGTGCTACCCGTGCGGCCGGTTTCGGCGACGAAGTCAAGCGCCGTATCATCCTCGGTACCTACGCACTGAGCGCTGGCTACTACGACGCTTACTACGGCTCGGCACAGAAGGTCCGTACGCTGATCCAACGTGACTTCGACGCCGCCTTCGCCAAGGCTGATGTCCTGATTTCGCCCACTGCGCCCACCACGGCGTTCAAGTTGGGGGAGAAGCTGGATGATCCGCTGGCGATGTACCTGAACGACGTCGCCACCATCCCGGCTAACCTTGCCGGTATCCCGGGCCTGTCCCTGCCGGGCGGCCTGGCTGACGAAGACGGCCTGCCGGTTGGTATCCAGCTGTTGGCTCCTGCCCGCCAGGATGCCCGCCTGTACCGCGTGGGCGCCGTCCTCGAATCCATGCTCGAAGAGAAGTGGGGCGGCCCGATCCTTGCGCAGGCGCCCGATCTGAAAAATGCTGTCCTTGGCGCAGCGTCCACCACCGCCGGAGGTTCCAACTAATGTCCGTCGATGCAACCCTGAGCTTCGAAGAGGCCATGGAGAAATACGATCCTGTTCTGGGTTTCGAGGTCCACGTGGAGCTCAACACCAAGACCAAGATGTTCTCCTCCGCACCGAACGTTTTCGGTGATGAGCCGAACACCAACGTCAACGAGGTTGACCTGGGCATGCCCGGCGTCCTACCCGTTGTCAACAAGACAGCGGTGGAGTCTTCCATCAAGATCGGCCTTGCCCTGAACTGCAAGATCGCCGAATCGTGCCGTTTTGCCCGGAAGAACTACTTCTACCCGGACACTCCCAAGAACTTCCAGACCTCGCAGTACGACGAGCCGATCGCCTATGACGGTTACCTCGACATCGAGCTCGAGGACGGCACCGTCTTCCGCGTGGAGATCGAGCGCGCCCACATGGAAGAAGATGCCGGCAAGCTGACCCACATGGGTGGCGCTGCGGGCCGTATCCAGGGTGCCGACTACTCGCTGGTGGATTACAACCGTTCGGGTGTTCCGTTGGTGGAAATCGTCACCAAGCCCATTGAGGGTGCCGGCAGCCGTGCGCCTGAACTGGCCAAGGCCTACGTCGCGGCCGTCCGTGAAATCGTGAAGAACCTTGGCGTTTCCGATGCCAAGATGGAGCGCGGCAACGTCCGTTGCGATGCCAACGTTTCCCTCCGCCCGCACGGCCGTGAGCGTTTCGGTATCCGTTCGGAGACCAAGAACGTGAACTCACTGCGCGCCGTCGAGCACGCCGTACGTTACGAAATCCAGCGCCACGCTGCCGTCCTTGACTCCGGCGAGCCGGTCATCCAGGAGACGCGCCACTGGCACGAGGACACGCGTTCGACGACGTCGGGCCGGCCCAAGTCCGACGCTGACGATTACCGCTACTTCCCGGAGCCGGACCTGGTTCCCGTCGTTGCCTCCCGTGAGTGGGTGGAGGAACTCCGCGCTACCCTTCCCGAGCCGCCGGCCGAGCGCCGTAAGCGTCTCAAGGAAGCTTGGGGCTACTCGGATCTGGAATTCCGCGATGTAGTGAACGCCGGTGTCATGGACTCCATCGAGGAAACCATTGCAGCAGGTGCCTCGGCTGATGTTGCCCGCAAGTGGTGGATGGGTGAGATCGTGGGCCGCGCCAAGGTAGCTGACGTCGATCCTTCCGAGCTCGGTGTGACTCCGCAGGTGATTGTGGAGCTGAACAAGCTGGTTGAAGACGGCAAGATCAACAACAAGATGGCCACCCAGGTCCTGGACGGCGTGCTCGCCGGCGAAGGTACTCCGGCGGAAATCGTTGAGAAGCGCGGCCTTGCCGTTGTATCCGACGACGGTCCGCTCCTGGAAGCCATCGATGCAGCACTGGCAGCACAGCCGGACGTGGCGGAGAAGATCCGTGGCGGCAAGGTCCAAGCCATTGGCGCGATTGTCGGCGGCGTCATGAAGGCCACCCGTGGTCAGGCCGACGCAGGACGAGTCCGCGAACTCATCCTGGAGAAGCTGGGCGTCGAGGGCTAAGACCCGTTCTTCCCATCAAAGTAGGCCGCAGTTTTACTGCGGCCTACTTTGCTTTTGGGCGCACAATGGATGCATGGCCACACTTTCACCGGGCCTCGGGAAGGCCCTCATTGCCGGCGGGATCGCCGTCGCCCTGACCGGTGGCGGGGCCGCTGCTGTCTGGGCGGGCACCCAACCCGGCCCTTCGCCGTCGAGCCCTGCTGTTTCAGCCGGCCCGACCCCGTCGGGGAACGCCAAGCCCGCTGACGGGCGCGGGCGGGCTATTCACGGCGAACACGTCGTGAAGCAGCAGGACGGGAGCTACCGTAGGGTCCTCACGCAGTCTGGAACCATCGAAGCGGTCAGCGATTCAGAGGTGACTGTGAAGAGCGAGGATGGCTTTACGCAGCGCTATTCCATCACTGAGGATACGCGGATCAGCAAAGTTCCCGCTGACCTGTCAGGGCTCAGGAACGGTAAAGGTAAGCCCACGCTGCCTTCGGCCTCCGCTGCTGATCTCGAGATCGGCGACGACGTTCGTGTCAGCGGCACAAAAGACGGCGATGCCGTGACAGCGACGAAGATCGTGTCCGGCGAACTGCCAGCCGGCGTCAAAGGCCATGGTCATAAGCGCGGGCATGGGCCCAAGTAGTTTCAGAACCAGAGCCAGGGGCTAAAGGGCCACGGTCCTGAATCCGAGGTTGCCGCTGGCCGAGTCCGGTGTATTCGAGCTTCTGGCTGCAAGGCGGTAGCGGTTGCAGTACGAGTCGTGGCAGAGGTATGAGCCGCCCCGCATCACCCTGCCGCGGCCGATGGTCGGCCCCTGCGGATCCTTCACCGTGCCTTGCGCCTGGCATGTCTTGTAGTACTTGGGCAGGAACCAATCACTGCACCATTCCCAGACGTTTCCACTGGTTTGGTAAAGCCCGAAGCCGTTGGGGCTAAATGCCTTGGCGGGTGCGGTGGTGAGGTAGCCGTCGTCGATCGTGTTGCGGGTAGGGAATTCCCCTTGCCAGATATTGCAGTTGTGGCCTGTTGTTGCTGTGTTGGAGTGCAGGTCATTTCCCCACGGGTAGCGCTGCCCGGACAACCCGCCCCGGGCCGCGAACTCCCACTCGGCTTCCGTCGGTAGCCGGCGTCCGGCCCATGCGCAGTATGCCAGGGCGTCGTTGTAGGACACATGGGTGACGGGATGGTCAGGGATCTCCGTCCAGTGCGAAAGAGGTCCGGCCGGATGGGCCCAACTGGCACCGCGGACATTGAGCCACCACGGGACGTTGTTGACCCGGTTCAGGATCTCATGCGGCTCCGCTTTGACCGCCAGGTGGAACACGGCCGAAGTGCCGAAGGTTTCCGACTCCGTTTGATAGCCGGTGGCATCGACGAACCCGGCAAACTCTTCATTGGTCACGGTGGTCGCGCTGATCCGGAATGCGGAGATGGATACTTCGTGCAGGGGCACTTCACCGTCGGCTTCGTAGCCCTCGTTGAACGGATCGCCCATGGTGAACGCCCCGCCGGGGATTTGGACGTCGCGGGTGTGGACGTCGTGGGTCTGGTTGGTGTGGGTGGTCCCGGTGGTACCGTGTCCTCCCACCGAGCGCAGGGGAAGCGTCAGCCCCGGCACCGAGTGTTCCCGGGCGCCGGCGCCCGGGCTGCAGCAATCTGCCATGTCCACCTTCTGTCTGAAATCCAACTGCTTGTACTTTAGCGGGGTCGGGTGGCCTGACAGAGGCTCCTTCCTTGCCCTCGCCTCCCACGCACCCGTTTCCGCCCCGCGCATCACTTGTGGCCCGGCGTCGCACCCGTTTCCGCCCCGCGCCACGGTTCTTACGGGGGCGATCGGCGTGAGCGGGTGCGGAGAGCCCCAATGAGGAGACTTGGGGCGCACCCGGCACCACGGGCCACTCCCGACCGCAAGCCACCGCCACCGCAACTACGCACCCGTTTCCGCCCCGCGCATCACTTGTGGCCCGGCGTCGCACCCGTTTCCGCCCCGCGCCACGGTTCTTACGGGGGCGATCGGCGTAAACGGGTGCGGAGAGCCCCAATGAGGAGACCTGGGGCGCACCCGGCACCACGGGCCACCCCCGACCGCAAGCCACCGCCACCGCAACTACGCACCCGTTTCCGCCCCGCGCATCATTTGTGGCCCGGCGTCGCACCCGTTTCCGCCCCGCGCCACGGTTCTTATGGGGGCGATCGGCGTGAACGGGTGCGGAGAGCCCCAAAGAGGAGACCTGGGGTGCGGCGTCGGGCGCCGGGGCGCATCCTGCACCACAGGCCAACCCCGGCAGCAAGCCACGGCCACCGCAACTACGCACCCGTTTCCGCCCCGCGCATCACTTGTGGACAGGCGTCGCACCCGTTTCCGCCCTGCGCCACGGTTCTTACGGGGGCGATCGGCGTGAGCGGGTGCGGAGAGCCCCAATGAGGAGACCTGGGGCGCACCCGGCACCACGGGCCACTCCCGACCGCAAGCCACCGCCACCGCAACTACGCACCCGTTTCCGCCCCGCGCATCACTTGTGGCCCGGCGTCGCACCCGTTTCCGCCCCGCGCATCACTTGTGGTCCGGCGTCGCACCCGTTTCCGCCCCGCGCATCACTTGTGGTCCGGCGTCGCACCCGCTTCCGCCCCGCGCATCACTTGTGGCCACGCGTCGCACCCGTTTCCGCCCCGCGCCACGGTTCTTACGGGGGCGATCGGCGTGAGCGGGTGCGAGGGGCGCGGCGTCGAGCGCCGGGGCGCACCCGGCACCACGGGCCACCCTCAGCGCAAGCCATCCCCACAACCCCACACCACAACCCCACCCCACAACCCCACCAAGCCAGCTCACCCCCCACCCGAAGTGATGAAAAGTGATTTTTGCGATCAGTTTTGATCACGATCTTGCAAAAAGAGATCCCAGTCACTTATGGTTTGTTAAACGGTTAACGAGCGTGGCCTGAATCACATTGATGGTTCAGGCTCAACACTTGAGGAGACAGCATGAACTCGACGACGGAACAGGCTCCGGCATTGTCCGAAGCCCGCCGGGTCGCGGAGCCGGCTCGGGGAAGTACCCCCGGGGCCGGTCCGAAGAAGCGGAAACGGAGCAAGCCCCCGCAGCAGAGTTTCCGGTCCCGCCTGCGTCGCGACAAGCAGATGCTGCTCATGATGGTCCCGGGCGTGGCGTTCCTGCTGCTGTTCTTTTACATCCCCATTCTGGGCAATGTCATCGCCTTCCAGGACTACCAGCCGTACCTGGGTATCGGTGACAGCCTGTGGGTGGGCTGGCAGAACTTTGTGGACCTGTTCGGAAATCCGGACTTCGTCCACGCGTTCTGGAACACCCTGTACCTGGCCGCCTGGCAGTTGGTCTTCCTGTTCCCGGTGCCGCTGGTACTGGCGCTGATTGTGGATTCACTGATCAGCACCCGGGTCCGGCGGATCTTTCAAAGCATCGCCTACCTGCCGCACTTCCTTTCCTGGGTGCTGGTGATCGCGTTCTTCCAGCAGATGCTGGGCGGCGCTGGTTTCGTCAACAACCTGCTGCGGGACTGGGGAATGGAGCCCATTCCGTTCATGACCAACCCGGAGACCTTCCCCGTGATGGTGGTCATCCAAATGATCTGGAAAGATGCCGGCTGGGCCATGATCATCTTCCTGGCAGCCCTTGCCAGCATCGATGCTTCCCTTTACGAAGCCGCTGCGGCGGATGGCGCGGGCCGGTGGCGGCGGATGTGGCACATCACCCTCCCCGGTTTGCGGCCGGTGATCGTACTCCTGCTGATCCTGCGCATCGGCGACATCCTCTCGGTCGGCTTCGAACAGTTCATCCTGCAGCGTGATGCTGTGGGCGCCGGAGCCGCGGAAGTGCTGGACACCTTCACTTACTACACCGGCGTAGTAGGAGGCGGCTGGAGCTCAGGTGCCGCAGCCGGCCTGGCGAAGGGCGTGGTCAGCGCCCTGCTGATCTACGGCGCCAACAAACTTGCCCACCGCTTCGGCGAAGACGGAATCTTCGCAAAACAAGTGCGCTGAAAGCCACGCTGAACCCGCGCGCCTGCCGCACAAGGAGAACCCCCATGGCATCAACACTCTTCACCAGGAAACCCCGCGAGCTGAGCTACAACCCCAAACGCCCGATTTGGAAGGAAAAGCCGTCCGCCCTGTACCAAACGATCAAGGCAGTGGTGCTGGTCGTCTTCAGCTTGTCCATCCTGACGCCCATTCTGCTGGTGGTTTCGACATCCCTGGCAGATACAGAACAACTGGTAAAAGCCGGCGGCTTCGTCCTTTGGCCCGAGCGTCCAACGTTGGAGGCGTACGCCACCATCTTCAAGGGCCCCATGGTGTTGCAATCACTCGGGGTCAGCATGCTGGTCACCGCGGTGGGCACCATCCTGGCGCTGTTCGTGACCATCACCATGGCCTACGCCACCAGCCGCACCGTGCTCTTTGGCCGGCCGGTGATCCTCGCGGTGTTGTTCACGCTCCTGTTTGCGCCCGGCTTGATTCCGTCGTTCCTCATGATCCGTCAGCTTGGCCTGCTGGACTCCCTTTGGTCGCTGATCCTGCCGGGCATCTTCGGGGCTTTCAACTTTGTGGTGATGCGATCGTTCTTCATGAACATCCCCGGCGAACTGATTGAAAGCGCAAGGATCGACGGCGCCAACGACTGGCAAATCCTGTGGCGGATCGTGATGCCGCTGTCCAAAGCCGTGATCGCCGTCGTCGGGCTGTTTTATGCAGTCGGTTTCTGGAACTCGTTCTTCAACGCCTTGCTGTACATCAACGATCACAGCAAGTGGCCTATCCAGTTGCTGCTCCGAAATTTCGTAGTCCAAGGCAGTGGAGCGGCTGACCAGCTGGGAATCACCACCACTCCGCCACCGCAATCCATCCAGATGGCCGTAGTCGTGGTGGCGTTGGTCCCCATCCTGATGGTCTACCCGTTCCTCCAGAAGCACTTCGCCAAGGGCGTCATCACTGGCGCCGTCAAGGGCTAGCCCCCTCTCCGAAGTCCAGAAATACCACAGCACTCAAACCTCAGAAAAAGAGCAAGTAACCAGAAAGGGTTATGCCATGACGAGCACTACCTCTCAGGCCGGATTCAGCCGCCGCGGTTTCCTTGGCCTCGCGGGCCTGGCCGTAACCGCTGCAGGATTATCCGCCTGCGGTGGTGGCGGCGCCGCGAGCAATGGAGGCGCCGCTGCCTCCGCTTCGGTCAAGTTGCCCACCTACAAGGAATTCACCGGCGTGACCCCGGACATCGCGGGCAATGCCAAGGGCCTCCAGGCCGGCTACTTCAAACTGCCCACTGCCGTGCAGTCCGTGAAGACACCGCCGCTCAAGGGCAAAGTGACCGGCCTGACCGAAACCTTCGACACCATGAGCCCCGGCCTGAAGGACAACCCTTTCTGGCAGCGCCTCAACGCCAAGCTCGGCGGCGACCTGGAGTTGCAAATCGCGGAGGACATCGGCGACGGCTATCCGGCCAAGTTCGCCACCGTCCTGGCCAGCAACGATCTTC
>NZ_JABMCX010000144.1 GCF_013179505.1 Paenarthrobacter sp. CM16
GCCGGGAGATCATCATTGGCTATGGGTTCGCGGCGCCACGTGACTTGCCTACGCAAACGGGATGTCTCGTCGTCCACGTATTCCGCTTCGCCGGTGATAACGCCCAGGTAGAGGTTGCTTTCGAAGGCTGTCAAGACGAAATCGTCCACCTTCATCTGGCTGAGGAAGCGGTAGAACTCTTGGGCCCGGACTTTACGTTCCGCATAGTCGATGTGCTGATATCCAGCATTTACCGCGGCCTGTACCTCATCAAAATTGCTTCGAGGTGAAGGCGAGCCTAGGTGCTGCGCCCTGAGAGAGACGAAGCCATGTCCCAACCAGGAATCGACCATCCCAACGCCGCCCTGATTCTGGCGAACCAGCCAGCCCCGTCGACCGGGATTACCCGACAGTTGCCACTCGCTGAGGTACGGCTCGGCATACCACTCAACAAGTTCGTCCGAATCTCCCTGCTGGGCCTGACGGATATTGAGCAGGTCCTTGGCAATATCGAGATCGGAACCCCCGCTCGGCCCTCCGATAATTCCCGCAAATGCGTTGCGGATTTTGATCCGGTGATCACGGCTGACTATAGGCTGCAGGTGATCGGGCCACGCCAGAAAGTCGATGCAGTAACGGATTGTTGGCCAGTCCTTGGTGACCGCCTGCGTCAGTCCCATGAATGCCCACGGGTCCTCAAGAGCCACGTTGATTACGTTCGCAGGCTGCTCCGTAACGTGCTCCACAAAGCGGCTGAGCCAACCAACGTGGTCTGCGACTTGGATGTTGAAGCCTACTCCCCCGTTGAACGAGCCTTTGGCTTGAAGCCCTTGGCGGAGCACATCCGGCAACTCGGTATCGGCCTCGGGCACCCACGATAGGACTTTCTCCACTCGGGCGATCTTCGTAGCCGGCGTTACATTTTCCAGAGGAAAAACCTGGAGGTAAACCAGCTCGGCAGCGAGAAGGACGGTCTCCCTCGGGGTGTCTGCCAGTTGGCGCTCCAACTTGGCCATGAACGAGCCCGGGCCCACGTCGGTGTTCTTGCTCCGATCAGCAAGATCCTTGGCCGTTTCCGGCGTCCAGGTATACGTGCGGCCGTCCATGGGCGAAGGCTCGCCACGGAGACCGCTTCTAATGATCAGCTGGGCCGGAGTCTCGGCCAGCACCGACCCGACAAGTGCTGCCTTCACTTTGTCACCCCTCCATGCCCGGAATGCAGCACTGTCTTCAGGACTCCAATCATCCGTCGGATCCACATTCATGACAGTCCACATCAGGCCCTGCGCGTCCAAGCGGTCGCGAAGCGCAATGCCATGTTCAGGAGCCAGCCGAATGATTTCGTCGAGTGCCTCCAGCAGAAGTTCATACCGGCGAGCTGGTTCCCCGTTAGCACCTTTGCTGTCCCATCCCACAAGTTTGAGGAACTTCTTCGCTGCTTGGGCTCGATACGGTGGGAAACGAAGGGGGTCTCGACCCATTAGCAGGAGTGAAGCAAATCCGATTATGCCGCCAACCGAGAACTGCTCTTGATTGTGTGGGCGGAGCGCGGCCGTGAAGTCGTCAATGCGATGGGCATCCACGTCGCCTTCCCACATCAAAGAAACCACTTTCCAGAGGTCGTCTGGTGTGGTCCGGCCAACGTCGATAAGCCGCATCATGAAGTATCGATTCATGAGATTCGACGAGGCGATGTCTCTGCGAAGAGCCTCGAACCATCCGTTGTTGTGCTGAAGGAAAATCTCCCTAGTCCTTCGAAGCTTTTCGGCGACTGCAAGCTTGTAGTTGTACTCGTCGGCATCGAGATCGACTGTCTTAGCGAACAGTGCGCCAAACTCCATAAATTGCATCCATCGAGGATCGCTCACGCTGCGACCGTCCTAGAAAGCACCAAAGATTCGGACTCAACAAGACGTGGCATTCATGAACTCCGATTTCTGGTCAGCCGGCACAACCGCATGCATCTTGGCCGCGGAGCAGCTCTGGGGCTGATTTCAGCTCCGCGTTCACGACCTTTTATATATCTAGCACTTCTAATGCGCCAATCCGCGGGTGACACAGGAGCACCGTCAACATTACGCATAACAAATCCGCGCCCACTCAGAGCACCGATGGCGAGGGCGACCTGGCCCGGCCCTCTCGTCCCGAGGCGCCACGCCGTTACAGCAGCCACGACATTCTGTAGTGACACCTTGAAACAGGCAAGCACGGCCCCGAACCCTGGCATCAACGCCCTCATCGTGAGGCGCTTCCCCCGCTCGCTTCGCCGGCAATCCGCTCCTTCCGGCACCGACGGCGGACACAAGATCCACCGGTGGAGCTAGGTGACCGCGGTCTGCACCTGCACGGTCGATGGAACATTGTTGACGACGGTTGCGTCACCTTCAGCGATGACCTCCCCGAGCGCCTGGCCACAGTCGAGCGGGCTCAATCAGCGGATACGGAAAGCACTGGACGGGGACATTGCGGCCGGCTTGGATGCGCCGGAACAGCCAACGGCCCCGTTCGCCGACTGGCTGCCGTCCGAGATGGGCTCACTGAACCTGGCTGATGCCGGGATCACCCCGGTGCTCTGGGCGACGGGGTACGGACTGGACCTGTCGCTTATTAGCCTGCCTGTGCTGGATAAGTGGGGGTGCCCGAAACATTCGCTGGCTGTGAAGGAGTTAACAAGGCTTTATGCGGTGGGGCTTCCTCGGCTGACGCGGCACTACTCGTCAATCCTGGGTGGGGTGGGGATGGACGCGAAGAAAGTGCTGTGATCCTGCTATAGCTTCAACGAATGGTATATATCCCGCGTGACCGGCGTCACCGATGGCCTTTGCAAGGCCATCGCTACTCCGCTGTCCCGCAAAGGAGGGACCGTCATCGTGGTTGGCCCTTCAGAAGCGCGGGCAGAAGACTCACTTCGCGACATCAAGGCCGCTGTGCCCAACGCGGCACTGACGCTGCCTGCCTGTGATCTCTCGAGCCAAGCCTGAATCCGGTGCCTAGTTGAGGAGTTCCATTCCGGTCACCAAAAGATCAAAGTGTTGGTCAACGCTGCCTAGGTGTTCCGCAAGGAGCGCCAAGTGACTTCAGCCGGCCTTGAAGTCACGTTTGCCACCAACGTAATGGGCTATTTCCGGCTCACAAACCCGCTCCAGAATTCGCTCAACGCGGCGCAACTGCGGACGATGCCCAGAAGAAACGGAGTTCATTTACTGAGGCGGAGTCGCGGGCCACAGTCAATCTGTGACGTTCAGTCCTAAAGACTGCGGCGCATGCGTCCTACTTTGGTGCACGCTTATACAACCCACGGGACGCCACCATGGCGCCGCGCTCGTCGACCGGACCGGGCAATACGGCGGCCCGCCCGCCGAGCAAAATCAATGCCGCCCGCGATGAAGGCTGCATCACAGTCTCTATGGTTCCCGAAGGACCCGCCGACACCAAAGTCAGGACCTCCTCTACTGGGTGATCAAAAACCGGCAAACACGGCCCGGCTACACCACCCAGGCGCTTCCATCCCCCACAGTAAGTAGTACGAAACAGCCGCATTACATTGTGCTCGGCAGGGTATGAGCGGGTGAGCTTAGAACAGGCTCAGCAACACTTCCCGGTCAGAATTTCGGGCATCTGGCGATGTTCGAAGAGGCCGAAGACCCCGGGATTCCAAAGTCGGCCGGAAAACATACGCTAGCCGTGAGGCCTTGCAAGCTCATTTGACAGAGCCCAAAGCGGATCGCTGTGTGCTACCTCAGACGTCACCATCATTGCCAAGACAATCGTCGCTGGGTTGTCATCGCCTCCGGCATCCTCCGCAACATCACAGAGAACGGCGTCAGAAACACGTAAGCTCTGAAAAATAGGAGAATCGTCGGCTGACAGAACGTATCGGGCGATGTCTGAGCTTGCCGACCGTCGGACTGTGATGGTGAAGTCGGCCAAGTCAGTTGATACGTCCATCGCTACAGTCGTTCCCTGGGCGTGCACACGAAGGTTCTTGAGCAGTACAGTGGAGTTACTTGCTAGAGGTGTACAAGCTACCCAAGCCCTGAGCATGGCAGTGCGTTGGAGGGCGGCACCGAAAGCTCGATGGACCTGGCTAGCCTCTAATTCAGCTTCTTCATTCTCAATGTTCTCTTCATCGAAGCTGATCACCGCCTGTACCGAGTCGTCAAGCAAGAATTCAACTGAATATCTTGTGAGTGACAGTGCGAGAGTCACCCCCTCAGCCACATGCAGTTTTCCATGGAATGACGATGCTTGATAGACATAATCGTCACGAAGGATTCCGACAACTCCGGCATCTTCAAGAACGCCGATAACCCAGTCGTAAAATCTCCGTTCGAGGGGAGCTCGAAATTCATCGAGTGATTCAACGACTAGGTCGCCGCCAACCGGGTTCGCGCTTCCCGGGTCCACCGAACCGCTCACCAATAACTGGTGGTCACAAGCTGTAAGAACACCTAGCCCCGCGTGGCCGCAAAAGGGACGATTGCAAGGCAAAGGCTTCCTTCCGGCTACAAATCCGTTTAGCTTATCCGCCATCCATTCGCTCACAAAGTGGCTGCTTTGATGTCAAAACCCAGTCGTTCAGCCTCAATCAAGATCTTATGTCCCTGAATTGCTTGCTTGACGGACGGCTCTTTACCTGAAGAAAGCACCCTGCCGATACTGAAGGCAATACCCCGCTGCCAAGCGGCGAGGTTATCCGTTTGCTTAGCCCAAGTTGACAAGCTTTTCCATACTTCTCCATCGACAGCACAGACGCGGTCGATTGCTTCTCCTTCCTCCGAGGATCGAGGAGCAGCATCATCCGGCGTGGCTCTTGTCTTCTTGGACCCAGTAGTCTTGACATCCAATAACTGCAAATAGGCCGGTGGCTGCCAATCCATAGACTGGATGTCCGCCCAGCATTCCTTCCTCTTAGCCCACTCGGTTACGTTCCGTGTCCCAGCTGAAGAAACAATCCTCTCGTGCACCAACGGCGCCAGGTCAACAATTGCTGCAAGCACGTCCTCAGGCAGATCCTGCCTTTGCCACAATTTGCCTAGGTCAATCCTTTGCGCCGTCTTATAAGACAGGAGCGCCAAGGTGTACGCCACAGTAGCAGCTCGGTAAGCACCCAATTGGAGGTTGGTTATTGCAGCCTCAGCTTTTCGCCAGAGGATGGCCTTCGCGATGACCCGACGGAAGTATTCTTCGTCGGGTACCAAGTTGGCGTTGGACTCTCTCCTACTCTGGAGGAACTCCTTGAAATTCTTCTCTGCTCCCAAGCTCACAAGATGTGGTAGTTGAGACCAAGTATTCTCATATTTCGCAATGTCCGTCTTAAGCAGCTTTTGACTGGCAGGGTGTTCACTTTTGAACTTTCGTTGCGCTGCGGGCGTGCGTTCTCGCGCGACTGCATCAGCGTACTGCCCGCGAGCACGTTCAAAAAACCATCGGGTCATTACGTTGGTGCCCTCAGCGCACGGAGCCCATGTAACGCGTGACTGCTTTTCCAAGGCAACATGGAAGGGGTCGTTTGCTGAAAAATCAGCCATTCGTACAGGGTTCTGCGAATTCGAGAATTCAGATATCCGGGGCGCCAGTTCCTCTCGAACGGACGGGTCCACAACGGTAAGTTTCACCTGCACTTCAATGTTATCAAGCCTAGATTTTCCCTCAGTCAAGGCGTGATAGAGGGATGCGGTTGTTTGACCTCCGTTCACAATTTGAACATCGTGAAGTCTCGTGATCAGCTCTCGGCCACCTATCGACTGAGTATCGACACGGGTTGCCGTAAGCGACAAGCCATTGTTGTAAGCAAGAAAGCGCTCAGGCTCAGACTTTATGGTCTCCTGAATGCCTTTGTTAATTTTGCCGCGTGTTTGTAGAAATGATCGAACATTCAGTTCCAAGAGGCGGGGTCCATACTCGCCATAGATTTCAGCCAGAGCTCGCCCAGGCAGAACGGTTAAAAACGATTGGTAGATTCCAGCTGTACCGTTGGGTCCGGGAAAAGGAAGTCCGGAAAGTCCAAACTCTTCAAGCTCGACCGACACAGGTTCCTGAGCATTGCCGGACGCCATAAGTTTCTGAATACGCTCGATGTCCCAAACTTCGACAACTGTTGGCCTGCCCCTGATCGGCTCGACATCCGGGACGGGTGTTCGAAGTCGATAATTCGTCAGGACCACCAACCGAACACGACGGACAGTTGACCATACGGACTTAATGGTGGAAACAACATCATGCAGTACCGTAGATTCATCAATCTGGTCCTCAAGATCCGTGGCAGAACGTGATGAAAATTCCACCATGCGCTTGAGGACCGGCGTCAGCTCAGTCTTAGTCAGCGACGCAACCTCGGGGAGAGCAGAGAATTCAGTACCGAAGACCGTCAGAAGGCCGCGCTCTTCATCCCAGTCGTAGCCAGACGTATGCATCTTTGGAAGCCCATAGAGTGCCCCGACCGGGTCAACTGCTTCGCCGGCTTCAATCAAGAGGTTCATAACAAGCTGCGTGAAACCGTGCGCTAAAGTCTCAGGGCTTCCTTCAAGTTCAGCCTCGATCCTGACGAATTGGAGCAGATCGGCATGAAATGTTGAAAGGTTACTCACGCTTGGTAAGCCTCTCGTATGATTTCTTTCACTTGGCGCCGCGTCAGCTCCCACTCTTGGCATGACTCAGCGTTCACCTTGTATGAGACATGGCTGATGCCTCCCGGAAGGTCCCGCTCGAGCAGTCGCGGAAATGCTCCGCTCACTTGGTACCAAGACACGTTTCTGACCGTCATCCGTTGCACATACCTCGATACATGGGCATCAGAATAGCCCGCGCGAATAAGTCTGTCCTCAAACAGACTTGAGGCCACTTCGTCCCCGGCCAGATGAGATCTCATTTCCGCGACCAGCTGAGGAAGACTCGCCCCATTACCAGTATCGCGTACGTCGATTTTGTGCACCGCCAAAAGCAGTACTCCCACCGCGCTGTCGTCCAACTGTCGCTCGTTAGCGATAGTGGCCAGTGCCGGCCCGGTGGGCGACACCGACTTCACCTCAATGGCAACCCGCTCGTCGGCGAAATCCTGCAATGCTCTCTCAGGTCCATACCATGAACGCGCGGCCGCCTCCCAGCCGACAATCGGGCGCATGACGTCCCTGAATACGGTCAGCTCGGCAAAGAGTCCCGCTTGCTGGTTAGGGGTGAGCCATGACGCGGTGCCCGTGAAAAACTGTTTCCAGAGCTCCAGTCTCCTGCAGACACTCATCAACACGTCCCCCGAGCGCACTTCCGAAACCGAGCGCACAACATCATCGATTAGAGCATCAAAGACAACCGTTTCTGTGCGGCCAGACTCTTCGATACGTACGTCGACCCGGCCGCTGCGTGTGAGCGACGAAGTTACGGTCAACCCGGATACATCGGGAAGTCGGGCAGCCACCTCATCGAGGTTCCCGGCTGCTCCCACGCTAAGCCCCCGTCGGCCGTCTCGGCCACCGTCCGTGAACAGGAAGACGTCTCTGTCCGCGCTTGAAGGCAACCGTCTGAAGAACTGGCCCGAAGAGTCGAACTCATCTTTCAAAGACTGCCATACGTTCCGAATGTCGTCTGGCTGCGCGCCTCGACCTATCAGCGTCAATTGGAACCTCCATCTTCAAACAGATCGTCCCAATACACTGCGTTGACTTGGTAGTCAACTGAAAGACCGTTATCGCTGGCAGGGAACGAAACGGCGAATCCAACAAAGGGCGTCGAGCCTTCTGCGAACCCGAAGGAGGTTGGCGAAATGGGATATACCATCAGGAACCCGTGTTCAACTGAGCGCAGTTGGCGCTCTGCCGCTGCCGTCGGCTTTTCAGGTCTCTTGGTGCCAGGCTTAGCGGCACCGGACTCATATCGCTCCACCGCCCACTGCAGCGCCTCCTCCCAGGTAGCTCGCGATGCCCTCTTCAGCGGCAAGAGAACATCACCCGGGCTTACCAATCTTTTTATAGTTCGCTTTTCATCTGTTTGGTCATTCGGGAAAGGCATCCGAGAGTAGAGGCCAATTTCACCAACGACCATAGATGGATCCTCGACGGAACGGACCAGCTCGATCGGCGCATCTCCTCCGTCGTCCGAGTCTGTCTTGTCCGCGAGCATTACAGTCCAGTGACCGAGCTCGGACGTCGCCGGTGCCAAGCACTTCTCGATGTACTCAATGATCGGCTGCGGAAGCCCTCGACCCGAATCCTTGTGCCCCGCATAATTCTTGAGGAACTTGAGAACAGTATCGGCAGGCACCTCATGTTTCTCATGCTTCTTCCGTGTAGACATTTCTGCACCGAAAACGTCCGCTGCAAGCCGTTCCAGTGCTCGCCAGTTTTGGACGCGGGAATTTTCTTTAGTGTCAAACAAGAGAGTTTCGCACTGCGTACCGGCGAAGCTAACTTTCATTTTCTGCGAATGTCGAGATTTGTTGGCGGCAGTGACCATCAATCCGTCAGGATGCTGTTGAATTCGCAAACCATACTGTCGGGGAGTTCGATTGAGCTGCCCCATAACCTCGAACTCACGATATAGCTTAGCTGCGGCGTCAGTGATGCGTGAGTACCATGTAACGAGCTGCGGAGTCGTATAGATGCGACATAAATCTAGATAACCCGGGCGGTATCCAAACCAGCGGCCCATCTGCATAAGAGTGTCGTACATCCTAGATGCTCGCAAATAGTAGGAGACCATAAGCCCCTCCAAGGTTAGCCCCCGAGACAACTTATCACCACCAATTGCTATTACCTGAAGGCCTTCAGGACGTTGTGAATACATAAGAGAATCTTTGACAGAACCATTCACAATCTGCACTTCCATGTCCTGCAAGGTCTTCAGCAGGGAGTCTTCCACTTCATTCCAGGGAGTAAGTTCTCTGCATTCAGAGGAGACGTCCTCATTGGCGAGGAGAGCATCGGAAACAGCGACGAAATCATTGAGATACAACGACCGAAGCTCTGTCACGATAGACTCGGGATCTTTGCTTCCCCCGTACTCAACGGCTATGCGCATATCGTCAACGTACTCCTGCACTTGGCGCGCAACATTCGCCTGAACATCCTTAAAGCGAGTGACGTGTACCAGCATTGATGAGTGCTTGGCCCGCAACTTTCTATTCCGCTTCAGCGTGCACGACAGCACGAATGCATGTATAGCTTCCTTGAGGGACCGAGGTAACTCATCGTCCGGGATTTCGCCTGCCTTGTGACCGTCTTTGAGCCAGCCCTCGTGGTCCTGCACCGAACGGAGCGTGGGCAGCGGTTCCACAGTCTCCAATCCAGCTTCCGTGTCGCCATCGAGACCGAAGAACCGAATCGGACCAGAGTAGTTGGAGGGTTCCGGTAGCCGTACTATGAAGTGTTCTGGGAAAAGGTCCAGCCCGATGTCCGTTCGTATGGCGTCCGGATCGATGAAAATATTAGCAAAAGGTGTGGCAGTGTATGCGACGTAAGCACTTTTTTCGAAAGTGTCCAGAATCTGCCGGATCAATCCGTTGATTGTGGACGGATCTGACTCCTCGTCGAGCTCACCGGGCTTCGTTACGGTATCAATCGATGCGTAATCTGCTTCATCATCGAGGACAAGTAATGGCACATCTCGAACAATTTTTTTGCCTGTGTCTGGATCTATAGTGTGCTGCAAACCCGTTGCCCAAGCATAAACGTTCCTCAGGATGGATGCATTCTTTTTGACCACTAGAACCGTAGGGTCTCCGCCAATCGCTTGGTGAGCCTGCTTGGCAATCGCCAACTTGAAATCCCCATTTGATTCAACTGTCGTAGAGCAATTGATGAGAAGGTTTGGACCACTCTTTAGCCCAACGCCAGTCTTAGCGTTAGTCCCGGACACGAAGGTTTCTACGGTGTTAAACCCCAGCACGCCCTCGTTAATTCTCTGCTGAGTCTGACTGCGAAGGCTATCGTGGGCGCCAGCCATCACTATGATGAGCTTGTAGCCAGCGTCGATTGCCTTATTGAGCAGTCCAACATAGTTGGACGTCTTGCCTGATTGGACCTGGCCCGCCACGAGCCCTCGTCGTTCCCACATGCCTTGACGTCGCGGGTCCTCAAGTGCAGCCAAGATTCTGTCTGTCACATCCCCGACTGACTTATCAAAGGCATCTGCGGGGCGGCCTTCGTCCTCGATCATGTACCGCCGGTATCGGTCCCAGAACTTCCACTCTATGGAACTACGGCGTTCATCAAGCCAGGCAACGTGTCCCTCATTGTTGGTGAGTGCAGCGCCTCCTGTAACGTATACGTTGAATTGTGTTTCGATGTCACGAGCAATTTCTTCGGCAACTTCGGCCGTGACGACTTCTCCGGGCATCTGCTTGGCTGGTCCTTCACAGAACAGGGATACAGCGTTGCGCACTTCCTCCGCGGTGATGAAAGTGTTCTGCCCTCGAAGCAACTCCAAGTGTGACGCGGCCATCTTTGTGATGTATGATCTAGCAGTTGTCATGAATTCACGCTTTCCTTGAATGCGGCAACAATGCCCGGATGAAGTGAGAACGGTTCTGTACTGGCGAGCACATCTAGTACTTGCTCGCTAGAAGCCCCGCTCGTGAGCATCCTGCTGTAGGAGAATTCGAGCAGCTCACGCAGTCCTCTCGTATCCTCGTCGAATGGCTGCTGCGATGATTCCAATGAGCTAGCTAAGTGGACAGCAATTTGCGTCATTGGTACCGTTTCCTCGACAAACCTCAGCAAATGTTCTATTTGTACTTTGTATTCAGGTGAGGCGTCAAGGACTTGACGAACGACAGGATTGTCCCTATTGATTCGATATGATATGTTCATATCTCGGTCCTTGTGCTGCAACCAAGCGAAAACAAAAGCTTGAGAAGACCTTGCAGCCGCTATTTTGCCTCTAAATCTATAGACTTCTTGAGCTTTAGTCTTTGTGGTTCTTCCAATACGCTCGAGGTCCCTTACGATGGAGGCAGGCGGGCGGATCTGGGACTTGCGGACATCGACCTGCCACATATGGTCCAAGGCGATCGGCACGTCGAGCGCAATGCGCGCAAGCTTTGAGTGCTCTTCCTTCATGCCTCCTACCCCAAGCCAACTGCCAGAAACTAGCAGTCGGTCTTCCCTGTATACGTAGAAGCCTTGGTGGGCATTCCAACCCTGGATGCCGCCGGCTCTCTTATGCTCGTCAATGTCAAGCTTGCTTTTATGCGGAAGGACATATGGGGTGACCTTAATCGCCTGCCCCTGCATCGGCAGAGCTTCGGTTCCTGGAGAATACGTGGACGCGTTATCCGAAAGGAAAGGGTCCCATGGCCGAACATCTGAGCCATTGACACTTATCCTGAGACGGCGGGGAGCACCTAGGAAACGATGAAACGTCATGCCCAAATGATTGGAAACTGAGTCCGCCACGCGTAGGAACTGCGCCTTGGTCATTCGGGAACCTGTTGTCGGATCGCCGATGAGTCGGTCACATTTTGTCCAGACAACCGCAGTACCCGTCTCAGCGAATGCAATGTCGTCTACAGCTTGGTTGGGTAGCGAGCTCCTTAGCCGCCACTCTCCCGACTGCTGAATCTCGTCGAGGTCCCAGCGGCGCACCACGGGTGACCGATTCGCCGCATTTGTGGTGACAACTGAGAATTCTCGAGCCTGAGCGATCGAGGCAGTTTTGAGGCCTAGGCCGAAACGCCCTAGGTCGCCCTTTTGGCGCTCAACCGCCGGGCTTTGACTCCCCAGACGCATAGCGTCTACTAAAGACTTTTCTGACATGCCGACGCCGTCATCCTTGATCACAATGTAGGCATCGCCGTCATTCCACACAAAGGCTATGTATACATTTTTGGCTCGTGCCGCAATGCTGTTGTCCACGAGATCAGCAATCGACGTCTCTGGCGTATAACCAAAGGCTCTAAGGGCCTCGAACACAGGACTCGCACTAGGTTGCACAATTTCCCACTCCGAATGCTGCATGAAAACACTCCCCCACAAATCGCATCTTATATGAGCTTGGACACTATGTTAGCAATTTGGTGCGCCAGGTAGGGGGGCACAGCATTGCCTACTTGAGTGTATTGCTGAGTTCGGTTTCCCAGAAAAAGATAATTATCAGGAAACGATTGAAGTCTGGCCGCTTCTCGAATTGATAGGCTTCGCATTTGAGTAGGGTCTGGATGAATGTAGTAGTGGCCATCCTTAGCGATGTGCGAAACTACTGTGGATGAAGGCCGTTCCCAAACCTGC
>NZ_JABMCX010000145.1 GCF_013179505.1 Paenarthrobacter sp. CM16
GTTGTCCGGCTTCGCGGCCACAGCGGTCCGGTTCACCTTGTTGCGGCACTGGATTTTCCGGCGGGCACGCCACGTGTAGCCAGCGTGCCGCCAACGGTCGGCAGCGTTATCCCGCTTGCGGGGATGCCAGGTTCCGGACACGCCCGACGGCGGTTTCCACGGCGTCGGCAGCCTGCTCCAGTTCGGAATCGGTGACACTTGAGGTGAAGCTGAAACGTATGGCCGTCTGGGCTATTTCCGGGGCAATGCCGAGAGCCAGCAACACCGGTGACGGCGCGTCCGATCCCGCAGCACAGGCCGAGCCGCTGGAACACACCACGCCCAGCCGCTCAAGTTCGAGCAGGACCGATTCGCCGCTGGTGCCGGGGAAACAAAAGGAAGCCACCGATGGCAGACGTTGCAGCCGGTGACCTGTGACAAAAGCACCCGGGACGCTGGCCAGGATCCGTTCGATGAACTGATCCCGCAAGCCCGCGGCACGGGAAGCCTGTTCGGGCTGCTCAGCGCTGGATAACGCCAACGCGGTGGACAACGCCACAGCACCGGCCACATTCTCCGTCCCTGAGCGTTTACCCCGCTCCTGGCCCCCACCGTGAACCAAGGGCTCCACCCGCAGCCGCCCCTTGGTGAACAGGACGCCGGATCCCTTGGGCGCACCAAGTTTGTGTCCGGACATACTCAGGGCATCCACCCCGAGTGCCTTGACGTCCAACGGCAACCAACCGGCCGCTTGCACCGCATCCGTGTGGAAGGGGACGCCGCCTTCCCGCGCCGCTGCCGCCAAGGCCTCAATGGGCTGGATGCTTCCGATCTCGTTGTTCGCATACATGATGCTGACCAAGGCTGTTTCCGGCCGCAGCACGTCCGTCAATGCGTCAACGGAGACCAGGCCATCTCCGTCCACCGGGAGGACATCGACCACAAAGCCATGCACCCGTTCGAGGTACCGTGCCGATTCTTCAACCGCGGGATGCTCGATCGCGCTGATCACCACACGGTTCATGGAAGGATCAGCCGCCTGCCGGGCCAGGGCAATGCCTTTGACCGCCAGGTTGTCCGCTTCCGTGCCCCCTGAAGTGAAGGTCACCTCGCCGGCTCGACAGTTCAGCACCTTAGCGACGCCGGACCTGGCCCCTGCGAGTGCAGCTGCTGCCGCTTCGCCCAAGGTGTGGTGGCTGGAGGGGTTGCCGAACTCGCCGCTGAGATACGGCCACATGGCCTCAAGCGCCTCGCGGCGAACTGGAGTGGTGGCGGCGGCGTCGAGGAAAATCATGGGAGCGTCAAGCCTTCTCCAGGACAACGTCGAGACCTAGATCGAGGGCGCTCACGCTGTGTGTCAGTCCTCCGATGGAAATGACGTCCACACCCGCTGCGGCAATTTCGGTAACGGTGTTGATGTTCACGTTGCCGCTGGCTTCTACGATCGCCCGGCCATCCACCTGCTTGACCCCGGCCCGGAGTTCCTCAAAGGAGAAATTATCGAGCATGATGGTGTCCACGCCGGCAGCCAGCACCGGTTCGATCTGTTCGGCCCGGTCCACTTCAACTTCAAAGTGGGTGGTGTGGCCAAGCTGGGCTTTGGCGGCAACCAGAAGCTCAGTGAGCTTGGTGGAGTCCCCGCCGGTCATGACAGCCAGGTGGTTGTCCTTGGCCAACACGGCGTCGGAAAGGCTGTACCGGTGGTTCGATCCCCCACCGCAGCGCACTGCGTAGCGTTCCAGGACCCGCAAGCCGGGGGTGGTCTTGCGCGTGTCGGTGATACGTGCACGCGTCCCGTCAACGAGCCTGACGAATTCCGCGGTCTTGGTGGCTATGGCACTCATCCGTTGCACCAGGTTCAGTCCCACCCTTTCGGCAAGCAGTACCGAGCGCGCACTGCCGCTGACCCGCGCCAGGTGGGTTCCGGCGTCGAACGCTTCACCATCGGCGAGCAGCAATTCCACCTCCGTGGCCGGGTCCACAAGCTTCATGGCGTCACGGAAAACGGTTCCGCCGCTGAAGACACCAGGGACGCGCGCGTTCAATACCGCAGTTGCCCGGGCGTCTACGGGAATCAGCAATTGCGAGGTGATGTCGCCGCTGGGTGCGTCCTCCGCGAAAGCCCGTTCCAGGATGTCCCGGACGGGGGCTGCGGGGAGGGTCAGGTTAGTCATGGACGAGGCTCGCTTTCCGGCTCATGGTGTAACGCTTGTCTAAATCGTCGACGGCGGCTGGTGGGGCCACGCTGTCACTGCGGTAATGCGCGCCCAAGGACTCCCGCCGTTCCCTGGCCGCATGGACGAGCAAGCGGGCGGCCAAGAGCAGGTTGGCATCCTCATGCTCGCGGACATCAAGGGAATCAGGAACATTCAAGGGAAGAACCTCACCCTCCCAAGAGCCAAGAACTTCTGCGGCCTCAGCCAACAACTGACCATCACGCAACACCCCGGCCTTGGCTGTCATGAGGAGCCTCAGTGCGTGGCGCGAAAACCCGTCGGAGGGGGCAGTGCGGGCGTCCATCGATTCCATTGATTCCAGCGGCGCCGGAGGCCCCGACAGCGCCGTTGTCGCGTGAGCGCCCGAACCGGCCGCCGAGCTTGCGAGGCGATCGCCGGTACGAGGCGCGAGCGCAGGCGCCAAGGGGCCTGCGGCGTCGCTGTCACCAGAGAGAAACCCCTCAACAGCCCGCCGCCCGAACACCAGGCCTTCAAGCAGGGAGTTACTTGCCAAGCGATTGGCTCCTTGCACGCCGGTACACGCCACCTCGCCAGCAGCGAGCAATCCGGGAACAGAGGTCCGGCCGTGGAGATCCGTGACCACCCCGCCCATCCAGTAGTGGGCCGCAGGTGCCACGGGGACGTATTCCCGGGTCCAGTCGACCCCGGCTTGGCGCGTCCGTTCACTGAGTGTGGGGAAGCGCTTGGCCAGGAAGCCGTGTCCTCGCTGCTTTTCGATCACAGTGGCGTCGAGGAACACGTGGCCGTTGGGGTTGCCCAGTTTAGCCAGATGCAGGGCGATGCTGCGGGAGACGACGTCCCGGGGTGCAAGCTCCGCGTCCGGGTGGTAGTCGGGCATGAAGCGGTGGCCATTGGCGTCCAGGAGGATGGCGCCTTCGCCGCGCACCGCTTCGGAGATCAGCAGGGGATCTGTGTTCCCTTCTGCTTCCCGGACCTGGGCCGGGAGCACCATGCAGGTTGGGTGGAACTGGAAGAACTCAAGGTCTGCAACGGCGGCTCCAACGCGCCAGGCCAGCGCGAGGCCATCTGCTGTTGCGACTGCGGGGTTGGTTGTTTGGGCGAAAAGCTGTCCGGCTCCCCCCGTAGCCAGCAGCACGGAGTCGCCGTGCACGCCGAGGTTGCGTCCGTCGTGAAGGAAATTCGCGCCCACCACGCGGTCACCGTGCTCTCCGCCCAGCGAAAGCGACGTCACGTGGGCATGGCCGATGACCTGGATCCTGCCTGCGGCATGGAAGTCCAGGACAGTCCTGATCAGCGCGGCCGCCACTCCTGCGCCAGTGGCGTCACCTCCGGTGTGCAGGATACGCGGAGCAGAGTGGGCGGCTTCCAGACCCAGGGCGGGGTCGCCGTCGTCGTCAAGGTCGAACGTAACGCCGAACCTTTGAAGCCCCGCAATGTCCAGCCGGGCCTCGGCACAAAGCACCCGCACCGCTTCTTCGCTGCAGTGCCCTGCCCCCGCTTTGAGGGTGTCCGTGATGTGTGCAGCCACGGTGTCTCCGGGGGCAGGCTCATCCAGGACTGCGGAGATCCCGCCCTGGGCGTAGTAGGTGTTGCTGTCCGCGAGCGTCCCCTTGGTCAGCAGCACCACCTGGGCCCCGGCTTCCGCGGCAAGCAGGGCTGAATACAGTCCTGCGATACCGCTGCCGACGACGACCAGCCGCCGGGGCGCGGGGCCGCGGTCAAGGCTCTCTGTTGTCATGTGGGGCTCGATTCGGTTGGTCCGGTGTGGCCCGGCTTAGGCCGGTTTGGCTGCCAGCATGCGCTCCAGCGCAATCTTGGCGTTGTCCTGCACGGAGTCGTCCACAGTAATGCGGTTGACGATGCGTCCTTCCACGAGCTCCTCGAGGACCCAGGCAAGGTAGCCCGGGTGGATGCGGTACATGGTGGAACACGGGCAAATGACCGGATCAAGGCAGAAGATGGTGTGCTGCGGGTTTTCGGCGGCGAGCCGGTTCACCATGTTGATCTCGGTGCCGATGGCGAACGTGGTGGGTTCGGTGGCCGCTGCGATGGCTTTCTTGATGAAGTCGGTGGAACCGGCGGAGTCGGCGGCGTCCACTACCTCCATGGGGCACTCCGGGTGAACGATCACGTTGACGCCCGGGAAGTCCAGGCGGGCTTTCTCGATCTGGCCCACGTTGAAGCGCTTGTGGACCGAGCAGAAGCCATGCCAGAGGATGACGCGGGAGTCCAGGAGGGCTTGTTCGTCGTTGCCGCCGAGTTCTTTGCGCGGATTCCACATGGGCATCTGTTCCAGGGGGACGCCGAGTGCCTTGGCGGTGTTCCGGCCCAGGTGCTGGTCAGGGAAGAACAGGACCCGCTGTCCGCGCTCGAAGGCCCATTCCAGGACCACTTTGGCGTTGGACGAGGTGCAGACGATCCCTCCGTTCCGCCCACAGAACGCCTTCAAGGCCGCCGAAGAGTTCATGTACGTGACGGGGATGACCGGTACCCGGCCTGCTGCGTCAGGCTCCGAGCCGAACATTTCCTCAAGCTGCTCCCAGCATTCCTCCACGGAGTCCTCGTCCGCCATGTCCGCCATGGAGCAGCCCGCGGCGAGGTTCGGCAGGATGACCGCTTGATCGGGCGTTGAGAGGATGTCAGCCGTCTCGGCCATGAAGTGCACGCCGCAGAAGATGATGGCTTCGGCGTCCGGCTTGGTCAGTGCTGCGTTGGCGAGCTGGAAGGAGTCACCGACGAAATCCGCGTACTGGATGACTTCATCGCGCTGGTAGAAGTGGCCCAGGATGACGGCACGGTCACCGAGTGTCGCTTTGGCCGCCTTGATGCGGGCGTCCAGTTCGGCGTCGGAGGCTTTCTTGTACTCCTCCGGCAACTGACCCTGCCGCGGCGTGGCTTTGGGCGCGACATCGCTGCTGGAGGCGCCCGGACCGTATGCGGGCTCGCCGGCCAGGGCTTCTGCTAGGTCGTATTCCCATGGGCCCCTGGCCAAGGCCGGGCTGCACGTGGACCCTGCGCGGGAGAGGCCCTTCTCGGCTTCCTCCCGGGTGATCAGCTGGACGGCAGTATTGACGCTGCTCATGGTGTACTCCTGTTATCTGGCCCGAGGCCGGGCGTGCCGGTGAAGCGGTAGAGGCGTGGTGGGCGGTGTTTTCCGCCTTGCAGGTATTCACCGGTCTCTTCGATTTCCGGTGTTGCCTTGACGTGCCTGCGGAAGTTTGCGGGATCGAGCTGGCGGTCCAGCACGGCCTCGTAGACTTCGCGGACCTGGGCGAGGGTGAAGAACTCTCCCAGAAAGTGGTAGGCGATGGATCCATAGGCCATCTTGTTGCGGAGCCGCCATAGGGCGTAGTCAACAATTGCGTTGTGGTCGAAGGCGAGTTCGCCGAGCTTGTCCGCCCGGAACCAGCGCACATTCTCTGATTCGTCAGCCAGGGCAGCTTCCGTGGGTTGGACCAGGGCCCAGTACACAATGGACACCACGCGCTGGGTGGGCGATCTGTGGAGACCGCCAAAAGCGTAGAGCTGTTCGAGGTAGTGGGGCGTGAGCCCGGTGGTTTCGCGAAGGTTTCGCGACGCCGCATCCTGAAGCGATTCATCGTGGGCCAGCGGTCCACCTGGAAGGGCCCACATTTCCCTGTATGGCTCCCGGATCCTGCGGACCAGTGGCAGCCACAGGGTGGGGCGTCCGGTCTTTTCACTGGGGCGGAGGGCGAAGATCACCGTTGAAATAGCCAACGACGGCGGTGCGAGCCGCCTCTCGGCGACGTTGGCTGAGTTGGTGTTCACGGCGTTTCACCTCGCTTCATCGCCGTACGGAGCTCTCCGTCCCGGGCTCTTCGTCCTGAGCCGGAGAGCTAGTTAAAGTCATGTTGACTAGAACTAATGGTACGGCCGAAAAGGCAGCTGGCAAAATGCTTTACGTCACACTGATTTTGCCGCCGCTTCCATCAAGGGCAGCGTACGTCCCTGGATGTGGCTGTTCAGGACGATGACCGAGGAGCACCGGACCACGGACTTGGTGGCGATCATGGCATCAAGGACCCGCTGCATATCAGGGTTGGACCGCGCGGCAATCTTGACCATCAGATCCGAGTTTCCCGTCACCGTGTGAACTTCGATGATTTCCGGGATGGCGCTGAGGCTTTCGATGATGGCATCGTGGCCGATCTCCTGGGTAATGGTGACCGAACAAAACGCCACCACGGGAAACCCAAAATTGGCAGGATCAGGCTGGGGAACCCAGGAACCTATCACCCCGTTGTCGATCATCCGGTCAATCCTGGACTGGACGGTGGCCCTGGCAACCCTGAGCACGCGCGAGGCCTCCAGCACCGAAGATCGTGGTGAATCCGTGAAGAAACGTACAATTTTTGCATCAAGCGCATCGACCAGCATCAAAGTTCCTGTCCCCGGGGATCCGTACCCATCACATCGCTACAGCAAAAAGTGATGTATCTTACAAACTGCGAGAATTATTCCACGGCTCTTGCTGCGTCGTCGACGCCCGCGCGCCAAGCCCACGAGGCCGGCACGCCAAACCAGCATGTAATCCATAGAAGGTAGACACGTATGACAACGAAGTCCATCGCGGCTCCTGCCCCAACATCCGGCCTCGGCCATTCACTGAAACCGCGCCAGCTCACCATGATGGGGCTCGGCAGTGCGATCGGCGCGGGCCTTTTCCTGGGCTCGGGAGCCGGCGTTCAGGCAGCCGGCCCGGCAGTGCTCATTTCCTACCTCGTCGCCGGTACGCTGATCATTCTTGTCATGTGGGCCCTTGGCGAAATGGCGGCCGCCAACCCGAACAGCGGCGCATTCTCCGTATACGCAGAAAAAGCCATGGGCAAGACCGCCGGCGGCACCATCGGCTGGCTGTGGTGGCTGCAGCTGGTGGTGGTCATCGCCGCCGAAGCCATTGGCGCGGCCGGACTGCTTTTCTCGATCTGGCCCGTGATCCCCGTATGGGTCCTGGCCTTGGTCTTCATGGTGGTCTTTACAGGCATCAACCTGGTGGGCGTCCGCAACTTCGGTGAGTTCGAATTCTGGTTCGCCATCCTCAAGGTTGCTGCCATCGTGATTTTCCTGCTCATCGGCGCCGCCCTCCTGTTCGGCTGGCTCCCGAACGTCCCCTCCCCCGGATTCTCAGCCTTCGGGGACTTTGCCCCCAATGGCATCGGTGGAATCGCCGCCGCCTTGTTCGTGGTGATCTTCGCCTTCGGCGGAACCGAGATCGTCAGCGTTGCCGCCGCGGAGACCGAGAATCCCGCCCACAGCGTCGGCAAGGCCATCCGTACCGTCGTGTGGCGCATCCTGGTCTTCTACATCGGCTCAGTGTTTGTGATTGCAGCCGTCCTCCCGGTGGGCTCGGAGGGACTGAAGTCTCCATTCGCCGGAGTGCTGGACGTTGCAGGAATCCCCGGCGCCGGTGCCGCGATTACCCTGGTGGCCGTCGTCGCCCTGCTCTCGGCCCTGAACGCCAACCTGTACGGCGCCTCCCGAATGATCTTCTCCCTCTCCGAGCGCGGGGAAGCCCCCCGCTTCCTGTCCCGGCTGAGCGCTTCGAAGGTTCCCGTTGCAGCGGTCGGAATTTCCGTGGCCTTCGGCTTTATCGCCACGGTCCTGGAATTGCTCTTCCCTGAGAAGATCCTGCCCGCGCTGCTGAACCTCGTGGGCTCCACCTGCCTGGTGGTGTGGGGTACTGCGCTGGTGTCTCAGTTCATCTTGCGCCGCAGGGCCGACAGGGACGGAACCGAGCTGCCCCTGCGCATGAAGGGCTTCCCGGTGCTGACCATCGTGGGCCTGGTCCTGCTGGGCCTGATCCTGGTGGTTGGTTTCGCCAACCCCGAAAGCGCCGGACAGCTGATCGGGACGTTCATCCTGATCCTGGTCATTGCTGCCGGCTGCTTTATCAATGCCAGGTCCAAGGCTGCCAAGCACTCCGCGCCGGCAAAGTAACCACTGCTCAACACAACCAAGAAGCCCTGCACAGTTTGTACGGCGCAGGGCTTCTTTGTTTGTCCAAATTGTACAAAGTGTTCCGTATGAACTGAGCTGATTGCGCACGCCCATACTGGGTGACTAGGGTCACAGCCATGACTACAGAACCTGTGCTGGCCGCCGTCGATGATGACACGGCCCCGCTCACCCACCATCAATTGCGTGAGTTGTACACCCTGATGGCAGCAGTCCGGCACCTGGACACCGCAGCGGTCGCCTGGCAGCGCCAAGGCATTATTCCGGGCTATGCCCCGGAGCTCGGCCAGGAAGCCGCTCAGGTAGGCAGCGGATACGCTGTTGACCGGGCCAAGGACTTCGTCTTCCCCACCTACCGCGAAATGGGCGTTGCCCGGGCAATGGGCCTGGACATGGTGGGCTACATGTCCACCCACAAGGCCACATGGCACGGCGGCATGTACAACCCGCTGGAATCCCGGTTCGCCCCCATTCAGGCTGTGGTGGCAGGTTCTGTACTTCACGCTGTCGGCTGGGCCCATGGCCAGAGTCTTTCCAGCCGAAGCACGGATGAGCGAGGCGTGGCCATAACCTATTTCGGTGACGGCGCATCCTCCCAGGGCGACGTCCACGAAGCCATGAACTTCGCCGCCGTCATGAAGGCCCCCGTGGTCTTCTTCATCCAGAACAACGGCTGGGCCATTTCCGTCCCCACCGAACGCCAAGTGGCAGGCGGATCCGTGGCAGCGCGCGCCTCCGGATACGGCATCCCATCCCTGCAAGTGGACGGCAACGATGTTGTGGCTGTCTACGAAGCCACCCGTTCCGCCTTGGCGCATTGCCGCGCCGGCCATGGCCCCGTGGTCATCGAAGCCATGACCTACCGCCGGGGTCCACACTCAACCGCAGACGATCCCGGCCGTTATCGCACCCTGGAGGAGGAACGCCTGGATGCCGGAGAGGATCCGCTGGAGCGCTTCAAGCAACGGCTCCTCGCGGACGGAGTGGCCGATGAGGCCTTCTTCGCGGAGGCCCGGCGCATGGCAGAAGAAGAAGAGGAAACCGTCCGGGCTGGAATAGCCGATCTGGGCCCCAGGCCCGGCGCTGAAATGTTCAGCATGGTCTTCCAGGAACCAACCCCCGCCCTTCAATCCCAAGCCACTGCGTGGCGCGAGGAGTCCGAACATGTCTGAGACCGCCACCCAAACGCGCAGCCACAACAACTACACGGAGCCCGCTGCAGCCAACGACATCCAACAGCTGTCCATGCAGCAGGCCCTTAACCGCGCACTGGACGAGGTCCTGGCTCAGAATCCCAAGACCGTCATCTTCGGCGAGGATTGCGGCCGGCTGGGCGGCGTCTTCCGCATCACTGACGGCCTACAGGCCAAGCACGGCGAGGACCGTGTCTTCGACACCCCACTTGCCGAGTCCGGCATCCTGGGCATGTCGGTGGGCCTTGCGATGGCAGGTTTCCACCCCATCCCCGAAGTCCAGTTCGATGGCTTCGCCTACCCTGCCATTAACCAGATCGTCTGCCAGATTGCCCGGATGAACTACCGCAGCCGCGGCACCCTGCCGATGCCCATCACGCTGCGGGTGCCAAGCTTCGGCGGAATCCGCGCGCCGGAACACCACGGCGAAAGCCTGGAGGCCCTCTTCGCCCACGTGCCCGGCCTCAAGGTGGTCTCCCCCTCTACCCCGCACGACGCTTATCACCTGCTCAAGTACGCGGCCACCCGCCAGGACCCGGTGATCTTCATGGAGCCGAAGTCCCGCTACTGGCAAAAAGGGCCCGTGGACTTCACCGCCGCCGCACCAGGCGCAGCAGCGCACGACGACGAGCCCACCAACCACGGCAGCCTCACTGGCGCGCGCGTGGCCAGGGAAGGCCGGCACCTTACCATGGTGGCATGGGGTGCGATGGTGGCACGGTGCCTGCAGGTTGCCGAACTGGCAGCAGAGGATGGGATCGACGTCGAGGTGCTCGACCTGCGCTGGCTCAAACCCATTGATGCCGAAGCGTTGGCGAGGTCGGTTGGAAAGACGCGACGCGCCGTCGTCGTTCATGAAGCGCCGTTGACGTCAGGTTTGGGTGCCGAAGTAGCCCAACTCATCACGCAGAGTTGTTTCGCAACGCTCAAGGCACCCGTGGAGCGCGTCACCGGTTTCGACGTTCCCTATCCCTCCGGAGACCTGGAGGACGAATACATTCCCAACATCGACCGCATCCTCTTTGGGATCCAACGCGTACTGGAGTACCGCCGTGGCTGAAATTTCCTTCCCGCTTCCCGACCTTGGCGAAGGCCTCATCGAAGCAACCGTGCTGGAGTGGCTCGTGGAGCCCGGTCAGCAGGTAGAACGGAACCAGGCAATCGTAGAGCTCGAAACCACCAAATCGGCACTCGAGTTGCCGAGCCCGCAGGCGGGTAAAGTGGGGCGTATTCACGGAGCGCCAGGTGACACCATCAACGTTGGCGAGCCGCTGATCGTGTTCGAGGTCCCGGATGACACCGCCGGGATCGTGGGCACTGTTCCGAAGGACGAAGCACCCAAGCGCCGGGTCCGCCTGAGCGCCGTACTCGATGAGGACTGACTTGATGACCGGCAGGCACACCATGGAACAGCACGGACACACGGTAGAGGGTACGGACCCCGGGCTGTTTGTAGAGGTCCATGAGCCAGCCACCGACGCCGGCCTGCGCCCCGTGCTGCTGATCCACGGCTTCTCCTCCTCCAGCAAGCTGAACTGGGTGGACAGCGGTTGGATCACCACCCTTCAGGATGCAGGGCGCCGGGTGATCACGGTGGACCTCCCAGGTCACGGCCGGAGCCACTCCCCGGAGGACTTGGATTCCTATACTCCCAGCCGCATCCGGGCCGATCTCCTCCAGATAGTGACCGACGCCGGAGCCCGGCCCTTGCGTGACGGTGACCCCTCCACCGGACTGGACGTCATTGGATACTCGCTTGGTTCGCGGCTGGCATGGGAATTTGGCGCTACCCAACCGGACCTGGTTCACCGAATCGTCCTGGGTGGGCCGAGCTCGGCAGATCCCTTGGCAGCTTTCGATCTCGCCGCTGCCCAGCGGCACCTGGCCGACGGTACCCCCGTAGAGGATCCCTCCACGGCAGGACTGCTGAAGATGGCACAGATGCTCCCCAGCAACAACTTGTTTGCCATGTTGTCGCTGATCGAGGCCATCAAGGGCGAACCCTTCGATCCCGCCGAGGCAGCCCCGCACATGCCGCTATTGCTGGTTGCCGGTGAAAAGGATGAACGGGCAGCCAGCATGCCGGACCTGGCCGCCATTGCCGGGAAGAGGGGCGGGCTGGTGGAAACCCTGGTGATTCCGGGGCGCACGCACACCAACGTGATCACCAGCAGGGCGTTCAAGGAAGCCGCGGTCGAATTCCTCGGCGTGTAATCCGCGTGACAAGTTTTCCGCGCCGGATTAAACCACTGACCGGGCTCAGCGGGCCAGCCGCTCAGCGTTGAGGCTCATGCGCTCCAGCACGCTGAGCGCCATGGCGTACTCATCAATGCCGATTCCCATGGACAGGTCCTCGCGGGCCGCGTCCACCAACCGCTGGGCTTCGTGGTACTTCTCCCGGCCCCGGTCACTGAGGACCAGCCGGTCATCGATCATGGTGATCATTCCCCGGCCAACCAGGGCCGCGAGTTCCCTCTCCCGCATCCGGATATCGTTTCCCCACAGGGGATGGAGGGTTTCCTCCAACTGCTCCGGAAGCATGGCGGCCTCGGACAGAACGCTGAGGGTGTGCCATTGACGCCTGCTGAGCTTGATCCGGGCCAGGATGCTGTCCAGTTGGGCTTCCAATGCAGCGTCCAGCCTCTTGATCCAATATCCGATGGGCTTGTTCACAAGGCCATGCTTTCAGCGGAGGCGCTGCCGGGCAAGGTCTGGACGGTAGGCTTGGAACTGCAAAGAATTTCGTGGAAGTGGAGCAGATGGGCATGCGTTTCAAAGACCGCGCGGAAGCCGGTCGACGCCTGGCTGAAGCCCTCCCCCAACTCCGGGAGCAGCCGGACACC
>NZ_JABMCX010000146.1 GCF_013179505.1 Paenarthrobacter sp. CM16
GCGCCGGCCATGAGCTGGTCCAGGACGGACAGGGTGTCGCGGACGGAACCCCCGCCTGCGCGGATGACAAGCGACAGCACGCCGGGAGCGACGGGAACGTTCTCCTGCCGGCAGAGGAGCTCGAGGTACTGCATCAGCGGCTCCGGCGGCACCAACCGGAAGGGGTAGTGGTGCGTGCGGGACCGGATGGTGCCGATGACCTTGTCCGGCTCCGTGGTGGCAAAGATGAACTTGATGTGTTCCGGCGGCTCTTCGACGATCTTCAGGAGCGCATTGAAGCCGGCCGACGTGACCATGTGGGCCTCGTCGATGATGAAGATCTTGTAGCGGTCGCGGACAGGGGCGAAGGTTGCGCGTTCGCGGAGATCGCGGGCGTCGTCAACGCCACCGTGGCTGGCCGCGTCAATCTCGATGACATCCAGGGAGCCGGAGCCACCGCGGGCAAGCTCGATGCAGCTGGGGCATTTGCCGCAGGGAGTGTCGGTGGGGCCCTCGGCGCAGTTCAGGCAGCGTGCCAGGATGCGGGCGGACGTGGTCTTGCCACAACCGCGGGGGCCGGAGAAGAGGTAGGCGTGGTTCACACGGTTCTTGCGGAGCGCCGTCATCAGCGGCTCCGTGACGTGTTCCTGCCCGATAACGTCCGCGAAAGAGTCCGGGCGATACCTTCGATACAGGGCAGTTGTAACAGTCACAAGTGAAACCTACCTATAGAGACTGACATTTAAATAAGTGACCCCTCATGCACCCGCCAGAGCCCATCTACCCTTGCTACCTTCCGGTCCTGGGGGAGTTCAACAGGATGACGCCACATGAGGGGCCGTCGACAAGCTTACCCGAACTTGGGTTGGGGTTCGAATCGGCCCGGAGGTCTGTGGATAAGGCTCGACGGCGGGTGGCTTGGTTGCGCCGAATCACCGCCAGCCATTCACCGGCCACGTCATGAAAGCCGGCTCCTCGTAAGGGTGCGCGGCCCGCAGAGCCCGCACAACGGCGTCGAGCTTGTCCTCCTCAACCACGCACTCAACCCGGGTTTCGGGCACCTGCTCCTCAATCCCCACGTGCCCAACAGTGGGATGCGCTCCGGGCAGCGGCGTGAAGCGGCCCGTGCCCGGCGAGGTGAAAGCGCAGTGCGAGTAGTCGCCGATTCGTCCGGCGCCGGCGTCGCCAATGGCCAGAAGTACCTCTTCGATATGTGTCTCGGGAACGTAAACAACCAGGGTATGCAACTGCGTCATGGAGACATCGTGTCAATAAAGTTCGGCTACAAACAGGTCTCAACCATTGCAAAAGCCGGGGCCGCAGCGGACCATGGGTATGTACACCGATTGGGGCAATCTCAAGATTGTGAGCTGCGGGGCCTGGGAGCGAGGGGCCGGACCCGGTAGCTCAACGATGTACCGCAAGAATGGGCGCGTTGGGGGCGTCCATTTTTCCGTTAACGGGCTGGATTCGGAGGCTTTCCACGGGTGGCTCTTCGGCCCGATTACACGATGCTGAAATTCTCAGGTACAGTAGTATCTGCTTTCGAATCGGAAGCAAGGAGAATTCGCCTAGCGGCCTATGGCGCACGCCTGGAACGCGTGTTGGGTTAACGCCCTCGGGGGTTCAAATCCCCCATTCTCCGCGGTTGGCCCCAGTCCTTGGACTGGGGCCTTTTGCGTTCCCGGAAGCTATCCGGCATCTGCCTGCTGCTCGGCATCCTGCTGTTGTGCAGCCGCCACCCGTTCCAGTACTTCGCGGCAGGCTGCGGTGGCGGGGTGGATACGGCCGGCTGTCCTGGTGGACGTGAAGACGGTCCGTTTCGGCAGGCTCGGAAGATCCAGCAGTTGGACGGTCAGGTTGCGGCCGGTCCAGACAAGGTCCGGCATGAGTGCCACGGCGTTGCCGGATTCGATGAGCCGGATCTGTGCCTGGAGGTCGGCAGTTTCGTAGCGCACGTCCGGTTCGAAGCCCGCAGACCGGCAGGCTTGCTCAGCCCAGTGCCGCGAAGCTGCGCCGCGGGGTTCCATGACCCACGGCATCGAGGCGGTGTCGGCAAGGGAGGATACGGTTTCGCCCCCCAGCCCAACCGGGGGAGTGGCCAGTCGGATGGCGTCGCTGGTGAGGATAACGCGGTCCAGCCCGCTGTGGTGCGGGGCGGCATGGCCGGGGTATTGCTCGGCCACCACCAGGTCGAAGTCCCGAGCCCACGTTTCGTAGAGTGCGGTTTCGGGTTCGCGCTGGGTCATCTCCACCCGCACTTCGGGATACTCCTGGCGCATGATGGTGAGGAAGTCGGGCAGGAGGGCCAATGCTGCGGACTGGAAGACGGCCAAGCGGACGGTGCCGGTGACCATGGACAGTGATGCTGCCAGTTCGGTTTCGGCTCGTTCCAATGTTTCCAGCAGCGCCGCTGTGTGTGCCACGAGGATCTCTGCCTGCGGAGTCAGTTGCACGCGGCGTCCCGCCTTGCGCAGCAGTTCCACCCCTGCTTCCTTTTCCAGCAGGGTCAGCTGCTGGGACACCGAAGAGGGGCTGTACTGCATGGCATCGGCCACTTCCGCGAGGGTTCCGCGGATCTTCAATTCGTGCAGCAAACGCAGCCTGCGGACGTCCAGCACGGCGGCCTCCAAAAGATCGGGATGGGTAATCAATATTCGTCAGAAAAGATCGCTTTTCCTAACGTGATTGTAGATCCATACTGATGGAAACGAACAAACTTCTCCGTCCCAAAAGGAGCCCCCATGACCAGCACCATCCCGGATGCCACCGCCCCGAGCACCCAGGATTCCGGCCAGTTCGATGCCTTGGCGCAAGAAGCCATCGCCTTGGTCCGGCACTGGCTGACAGAAGCCGGCAAGATCCCCGTGGACGTCTCCGCCCAACGCCTCGCCGGCGTCTTGAAGGACCCCAACGGCCTGGACTTCACTGTCGGATTCGTCGACGGCGTCATCCGCCCGGAGGACCTGTCGGTCGCCGGCCGTAAACTGGCCGAGCTGGCCCCCAAGGTGCCCAAGTTCCTCCCGTGGTACATGCGCAGCGCAGTCCGCGTGGGTGGTGTCATGGCTCCGATCATCCCGCAAGTGGTCATCCCGATCGCCCGCCGGGTGCTCCGCGAAATGGTGGGCCACCTGATCGTGGACGCCACCGATGCCAAGCTTGGCCCCGCCATCGCCAAGATCCGCCAGGACGGTGTTCACCTGAACGTCAACCTCCTCGGCGAAGCAGTCCTTGGCGAGCACGAAGCACAGCGCCGCTTGGAGGGCACCCTGAAGCTCCTTGCCCGCGATGACGTGGACTACGTTTCCATCAAGGAATCCTCCACCGTGGCCCCGCACTCCCCATGGGCCTTCGACGAAGCCGTGGACCACGTGGTGGAGAAGCTCACCCCCTTGTACCGCCTTGCTGCCTCCTTCCCCAAGCCCAAGTTCATCAACCTGGACATGGAGGAATACAAGGACCTCAGCATGACCATCGCGGTGTTCAAGCGCATCCTGGACATGCCCGAGTTCAAGAACCTCGAGGCCGGCATCGTCCTCCAGGCGTACCTTCCGGACGCCCTCGGCGCCATGCAGGAACTTCAGGAATGGGCTGCGGCCCGCCGCGCCCAGGGCGGCGCTCCCATCAAGGTCCGCGTGGTCAAGGGAGCCAACCTTCCCATGGAGCAGGTGGAAGCATCCCTGCACGACTGGCCACTGGCTACCTGGGGCACCAAGCAGGACTCCGACACCAGCTACAAGAACGTCATCAATTACGCCCTCACCCCGGAGCGCATCGACGCCGTCCGCATCGGCGTAGCGGGCCACAACCTGTTCGACGTCGCGTTCGCCTGGCTTCTTGCCAAGCAGCGTGGCATTGCCCAGCAGGGACCGAAAGCCATTGAGTTCGAGATGCTCCTGGGCATGGCGACCGGCCAGGCCACGGCAGTCCGCAAGGACGTAGGCAGCCTCCTGCTCTACACACCCGTGGTGCACCCGGGCGAGTTCGACGTCGCCATCGCCTACCTGATCCGCCGCCTCGAAGAAGGCGCCAGCCAGGAAAACTTCATGAGCGCAGTCTTCGAGCTGAGCGAAAATGAAGCCCTGTTCAAGCGCGAGCAGAAGCGCTTCCTGGACTCCCTGGCCGGAATGACGGACGAGGTCCCAGGCCCCAACCGCCAGCAGGACCGCCGTCTCCCGGCAGAGCCCGCGCCGCTTGAGGGCTTCGGCAACACCCCGGACACCGACCCCGCCCTCCCTGCCAACCGGGCATGGGGCCGCGACATCCTCAGCCGCATCCCCGGCTCCACCGCCGGCAACAAGATCGTCGAATCCACCAAGGTCTCCGACGCCGCCGAACTGGACCGCATCATCGCCACCGCCGTGGACCATGGCAAGGCCTGGGGCGCCCGTCCGGCCGCCGAGCGCGCAGCCATCCTGCACCGCGCCGGCGAAGTCCTCGAAGCCCGCCGCGCCGAGCTCCTGGAGGTCATGGCCTCCGAAACCGGCAAGACCATTGATCAGGGCGACCCCGAAGTCAGTGAAGCAATCGACTTCGCGCACTACTACGCCGAGCGCGCCAAGGACCTGGAAACGGTCGACGGCGCCACGTTCGTCCCAGCCAACCTCACCGTGGTGACACCCCCATGGAACTTCCCGGTGGCGATCCCCGCAGGCTCGACGCTTGCAGCGCTCGCCTCAGGCTCCGCCGTCGTGATCAAGCCTGCTAAGCAGGCCCGCCGCTCCGGTTCGGTCATGGTGGATGCGCTCTGGGAAGCCGGCGTGCCGCGCGAAGTGCTGGCACTGGTGCAGCTTGAAGAGCGCGAGCTCGGCACCCAGCTGGTCTCACACCCCAGCGTTGACCGCGTGATCCTCACCGGCGGCTACGAAACCGCGGAGCTGTTCCGTTCCTTCCGCCAGGACCTGCCGCTACTGGCAGAGACGTCAGGCAAGAACGCCATCATCGTCACCCCCAGCGCTGACCTGGACCTTGCTGCCAAAGACGTCGTGTACTCGGCGTTCGGTCACGCCGGCCAGAAGTGCTCGGCTGCCTCGCTGGTGATCCTGGTGGGCTCGGTTGCCAAGAGCGCCCGCTTCCACAACCAGCTGATCGACGCCGCACGGTCCCTCACCGTTGGTTACCCGGAGGACGCCACCACGCAGATGGGGCCGATCATCGAACCGGCCAACGGCAAGCTCCTGAACGCCCTCACCACCCTGGGCGACGGCGAGACCTGGGCCATCAAGCCCGAGCGCCTCGACGACACCGGCCGCCTGTGGTCCCCGGGCATCCGCTCCGGCGTCAAGCGTGGCTCCTACTTCCACCTCACCGAGTTCTTCGGCCCGGTCCTGGGTGTCATGACCGCCGAGACCCTCGAGGAAGCCATCGCCATCCAGAACGAGATCGAGTACGGCCTCACCGCCGGCCTGCACTCCCTGGACTCCGCTGAAATGGGCGTCTGGCTGGACACCATCCAGGCCGGAAACCTCTACGTCAACCGCGGCATCACCGGTGCGATCGTCCAGCGCCAGCCGTTTGGCGGCTGGAAGAAGTCGGCCGTTGGTGCCGGAACCAAGGCCGGTGGACCGAACTACCTGATCGGCCTGGGCAGCTGGCTCCCCGCCGAAGCCAAGGCAAAGCGTGGCACCGTCCTCCAAGGTGCTGCTGCGCAGATACTCGCTGCGGCAAAGTCCGCCGACGTGTCCGCTGAGGAACTCCAGACCCTGCAGCAGTCACTCTTCAGCGATGCCGCCGCCTGGGAATTCGAGTTCGGGACCCGCAAGGACGTCTCCGCTTTGTCCGCAGAGCGCAACGTCTTCCGCTACCGCTCCCTCCCTGTCACCATCCGACTTTCCGAAGGTGAGCGTCTCGCGGAACTGCTCCGTGTTGTGGCAGCCGGCGCAGTGGCGGGCTCGAAGCTAACGGTGAGCTCCGCCGTCGTACTTCCCGACGCCGTGGTGGCCGTGTTCGCGAACCTGGGCGTCAGCGTCCGGATCGAGGACGACGCCGCGTGGCTGGCCCGTGCGGCCAACTTCGACGCCGGCCGGATCCGCTTGATCGGTGGCGACTTCGCCGCGCTGAGCGCAGCCATGGGTGGACGACCTGACGTGGCTGTCTACCACGGCGCCGTGACCCAGGCCGGCCGGATCGAGATGCTGCCGTTCCTCCGCGAGCAGGCTGTGTCCATCACCGCCCACCGCTTCGGCACCCCGAACCACCTCTCTGATCACCTGATCTAGTGAGTCCCGCCGAGGGGTGAGCTCTCGGCAGTAAGTGCGCGTGAAAAGGTTGAGAGCTAACCCCTCGGCGACGTCCACACCACGTGGGTTGACGCCGAGGGGTTAGCTTTCGGCTTTAAGGGGTGAGCTCCGGGGTTTAGGGGTTCTGCCGAGGGGTGAGTTCCCGGCAGTAAGTGGGCTTGAAAAGGTTGAGAGCTAACCCCTCGGCGGAGGTGGGGGAGAAGCGATAGGTGCCTAAGGGTTGAGAGCTGACCCCTCGGCGGAGGTGGGGGAGAGCGAAAGGCACCTCAAGCCTCGGCGTAACCCAGTCTTTGCAACCTTCGGCGGGCAGCTTGCTCGCTTGGTCCATGGGAGCCCAAGGCAAACCGGACCATGCCCAGCACGGCCCTGGCAGCGGTGACGACCGGCAAGGGAACGGGCCCGACCCGCGGGGCGCGTAGGCCGAGCAAGTCACGATACTTGGGCTCCAGGCTTGCGACGGCGGCCGCGAACAGGATGCGGTAGCCAGGCGCCAGCAAGGGGCTCAGGGGCGGATTCCGGATGAAGGAAACCGTCTCGACCAGGCGTTCGTCGGCCCGCAAGACCCCTGAGGCGTACCACTGCTCCAGTTCGTCACGGACCTGGGCTTCGGTCAGCGGTGGATCCTGAACTCCCATCAGCCGTCCCGCCGCGGCCCATTCCCCGACGTAGGCGTCTGCACCCCCGGGGATAGGCCGGCCCCAGATGCGGTTGGCGGTAAGGAAGGAGTCCGCGTAGGTGACGTGGACCCAGCGGAGAAGCTCGGGATCGTTGGCTGCGTAATCGTGCTCCACGCCGTTGCCGTCAAGGTAGGTTCCCCGGACGCGTTCGTGGATTTTCCGGACCCGGGCGGTCGCGGCTTCGGCAGCTTCTGTGGAGCCGTAGGTCACGGTGAAGATCCAGCGGACGGTGTTGGCGAGCCGGCCCAAGGGGTCTTTCTGGAATCCGGAGTGCTCGTACACGCCAGCCAGCGCACCGGGATGCAGGGCCTGCATCAGCAGCACCCTGATCCCGGCCACGATGGTGGCAACGTGCCCGTGCACCGCCCAGACGGCCGACCCCGGAAGGTGATATCCGGCGTCGTTCCCGTCTGCAAGGCGCGGCACCCACTCCGGAGGCGTGCCCGACGTTCCCGTGAAGGTGCGCTGCAGTTCATGCCTGTACTCGGTGAGGTAGTTCCTCATGCATCCCATTCGACCTCCATTTGGCGGAGGTGTACAGGGGCACTATCTGTACGCCTCCGACAAATTTAGGAACGCACGCGCCGGCGGCTTGGGGCCGCTGCCACCAGCAGGGCGGCGATCGCGACGGCGGCACTCAGGATGAGCCCCGGCCGGTACTGTTCCAGCATGGCTTGGGCGCTGACGGTTCCGGCGGTTTGGCCGTGACCGCTGACCAGTGCCGTGGTGACCGCCAAGACCAAGGCGGCTCCCACCTGGGTGCTGGTCTGGATCAGGCCGGCCGCCAATCCCTGCTCCGAATCCTTGATCCCTGCGGTGGCTTGGACGTTGATCGATGGGAAGGCCAGCGCAAACCCGACGCCCAGCAGGATCACCGACGGCAGGATGTCGAGTACGTAGTTGGGCGTAGTGCCGACGCGGAGGAACAGGACGTAGCCCAACCCCATGGCGGTGAGGCCTGCCAGGATCAGCTGCGTGGCGCCGAACTTCTCTATGAGCCTGTCGGCGAACGGCGCGCTGCTGGCCACCAACAGGCCGGCCGGCAGCAAGGCCAGCGCCATCCCCAGGGGAGTCCAGCCGAGCACTGACTGCAGGTACATGGTGACGATGAACTGGAAGCTCAGGTAGGAGCCGAACAATCCCACCGCACTGAGGTTGGCCCGTGCCACCCAGCCTTCCTTGAGGATGCTGAAGCGGATCAGCGGGTGCTTGACCTTGTTCTCGATCACCGCGAAGGCAGCCAGCACTGCAACGGAAACTGCGAATCCGGCGATTGTTGCCACAGATCCCCAGCCCTGCTCCGGTGCTGAAACCAAGGTGTAGACGAGGCCAAGCATGCCCAGCGCCAGGGTCACGGCGCCCCAGACATCGTGGCCGCTGTCCTCAACGGACGGCTTGTCCTTGGGAATGAACTTCATGCCCAGGAGGACAACCACCACCGCGATCGGCACCGAGACCAGGAACGTCCAGCGCCAACTGAGGCTGGTCATGAGACCACCCACCACCAAGCCCAGCGAGAACCCACTGGCGCCGAACGTGGTGAAGATGGACAGCGCCTTGTTGCGCTCGCGTCCCTCCGCGAAGTTGGTGGTGATGATGGAGAAGCCGGTGGGGGCGGTGAAAGCGGCGGCGAGTCCTTTAATGAACCGGGTGGCGATCAGGATGGCGGGGTCGTCCACCAAGCCGCCCAGCAGCGATGCCGCGGCGAAAACGGTCAAAGCGATAAGGAAGATACGACGACGGCCCAACAGGTCCGCGAGTCGGCCGCCCAGGAGCAACAGGCTTCCGTAGCCGAGAACGTAGGCGGAGACGATCCACTGCAGGGAATCGGTTCCAAGGTTGAGTTCCTGTCCGATGGACGGCAACGCAACGCCAACCATGGAAACGTCCAGTCCGTCGAGGGCCAGGACGGTGCAGACGACCATCAGCAGCAACCACTGGGCGCGGGTCCAGTGAACGGCTGAAACCAAAGGCGGCTCAGTTGAGGATTTGAGGGTGGTGGGTGATGTCATGCGCTTCAATCTATATGACACGTCATTCAATGACAAGGACTACGATGACATGTCATTGAATGACGAAGAATCTTATGACGTGGATTCAAATCGCGTCATGAACTAGAATCAGGGACATGGCAACGACGCGTGACCGTCAACTGGTTGAGCAGTGGCGCAGCATCCAGAACTCCTACTTCCGCACCGCAGGAGCGATCGACCGCGCGCTGGAAGCCAAGTTCGACATTGGCCTCAATGAGTTCGAAATCCTGGACCTCGTGGCCGAAAGCGAAGAATCCGCGTGCCGCATGAAGGCACTGGGGGAGCGCACCCCCATGACGCAGAGCGCCGTTTCCAAGGTGGTTGACCGACTGGAAAAGGCAGGACTGGTGTCGCGCCAAACCTGCGTTGATGACCGCCGCTCGCTGTTCCTGGAACTGACTGACGCCGGCCGCGCACTCCACTCAACGGCCGCCGTCGAGCACCGCGCGCTACTGAAGGAAAACCTGGGCTGATCCCTGCTATATGAGTGAGCGGAGGATGTTCCAGCCCGTTCCGATGGTTTCGGAGGTGGGAACGAATCCGGAATACTTCAGCAGTTCCCCGTCCGGGTTGATGGCAATGGTGTCGTTTCGGGTCATTCCTGGTGGGATCCGGCACACGAGGTCAGGTATGGAACCGACCCGGTCCCTTGGGTCCTAACCTAGCTCAAGACATCTTGAGCCAAAACTGATGGAACCTTTCCGTGGCAAGCATCCGGGAAGCCTTTATTTCTTCTCTGATACCGGCAACAATGGTGCTTGCACGCCAGGCTGGGGTTTGGTGCCGCTGGCTTTTGGGGAGTGTTTTGTGGGCAAGCATCATGATTCAGACCGGGTAGTAGACCTGATCCGTGCCGAAGGTTTCCGTCGCGTTCTCATCGCGGGAAGCCTCGCAGTCCTTGCCTTCTTCGCTTTTGGCTTCCAACCGCTCAATGCCGTTCCCTCCGGCATGGTTGATAACTCCTTGGCGCACGGAGTCGTAGCGCCCACGGCTTTGGGTACCTTGGTGCCGCCGGAGGCCGAGACCCTGGTCATCGATCCCATGCCCGAACCGCCGGAACAACTTCCCGGCACCCCCATGGTCTTCTTCGATCGCGCCATGGTCCGAACCGTCAGTAAAGATGGCTCCACCGGCCTCACGGTAGCTTCCGCCGGGCTGTCCCGGCCGCCAACCGGCGCCCTGTATGCACCCCTTGAGGTCCTGAACCTGAGCTCAAACTACGGCTACCGCTACAGCCCGTTGACGGGCTTGGCCGGGGAGTTCCACTGGGGCCAGGATTATGCTGCGGCCTGCGGAACGCGCGTTTACGCAGCCGACGCCGGTGTGGTCAGGGCCGTCGGCTGGCACCTGTGGGGTGGCGGAAACCGGGTGGAAATCGAACACGGCAACGGCCTGGTCACCACCTATAACCACCTGCAGGCCATCGGCGTGACCAAGGGCCAGTCCGTCCGCGTTGGCGAGGTCATTGCCCAGGTTGGCACCACCGGCTGGTCCACCGGTTGCCACCTCCACTTCGAGACAATCGTCAACGGCCTGCACACCAACCCCAACGGCTGGACCTACTTGCCTATGCGGCAGATCGATCCGCTGCAGAACATCTCCATGGTCAACTACCAGCCCGGTGTTGGGACAGGGACGTCCGCGGCTCCGGTCTGGGCCGTCCCGGTAGCCGACGGCACCAACCGCGCCGTCATCGGCGGAGAGCACGAAGAACCCGAGCCATTGCCGGTGGTGGTTCCGCCTACCACCACGACGCCGGGCACCACGACGCCGCCGGTTACGCAGACGCCGGGCACCACGACTCCGCCTGCCACCACCACGCCGCCGGGCAACACCACGCCGCCGGTTACGCAGACGCCGGCTCCAACGCAGAGTCCGACGGCGACCGCCTCACCGTCCGTGACGGCAACGCCGACTCCAACCCCGACGCAGACTGCTACGCCTACTCCTACACAGACTGCTTCACCCACGGCCACGCCTACGCAGACCGCTACCCCGACTCCCACGCCTTCTCCGACCACTTCGGCCCCGGCTGCGACTACCACCGTCACTTCACCAGTAGCGAAGACCGTGGCACCGCCGGTGACATCGGACGCGCCGACTCCTACCGTCGTCGTGCCTCCTGCGGCACCGGCTCCGGCGGCTCCAGCGCCGGCTGCTCCCGCTCCTGTGGCACCAGCGCCGGCTGCACCCGCTCCCGCAGTGGTTCCGGCTCCTGCAGTGGTGGCGCCGGCTCCGGTCGCTCCAGCCGTGACGCAGGCCGTGGCGCCTGCTACCGCTCCCGTGGCACCAGTGGCTCCCGTTCCGGCTCCAACGCCCGTTGCTGTCCTGCCGTCAACCCCACCGGCGGTGGTTCTTCCGCCTGGATACGTCCTGGTGGCACCGGACAAGGTCCGGCTGCCCAACGGAACGGTGGTTCTGCTCTCCACCCTGGTCCTGCCGCCGACGCCCTAGAGGCTCCTGCGTTTCGCGCCCCAAAGCAGGCTCCCGTAAGCTCGATGGCGGCAAGCCCGCCAGCCGACGACGTCAGGAAGCGAATCCCATGACCAGCCTGTACAGCATTCCCCTCACCTTCAACGATGGCTCAGAAGCGGACTTCGGCCGGTTCGAGGGGAAAGCGGTCCTGGTGGTCAACGTCGCTTCCGAATGCGGCTTCACCCGACAGTACGCCGGCCTCGAGGAGCTGTATGGCAAATACCGCGGGCAGGGCCTGGAGATCCTCGGAGTGCCCTGCAACCAGTTCGGCGGCCAGGAACCAGGCGCGGATGCGGAGATCGCGGAGTTCTGCGAGCGGAATTTCGGTGTGACCTTCCCGCTGACCAGCAAAGCAAACGTCCTGGGCAAGGAGCAACATCCACTCTTCGCGGAGTTGACCCAGGATGAGGACGGCCAGCCGGTCAAGGTGAAGTGGAACTTCGAAAAGTTCGTCATAAACCGGGAGGGTGAACTTGTGGCGAGGTTCCCATCCACAGTGGAGCCTGACTCCGAAGACCTTGTGAACGCAGTGGAAAAGGCGCTGGCATAAGGCCATCAATTTGGAAGGGAGGAAAGTAATTTTCCAACATTCCGCCGGATGTTAGCCAGATGTTGGCTGGTTGTCTGGTTGGATTGGCCCTACTGGATTGACACGGGAGGCGCCGTCTCCCACCAAACGCTAAGGCAGCCATGGAGCTCATCGAGGCCGAGTACCCCAAACCAGGTCATGTGCTTTTGCACCTGAGTGATCTGCACCTGGTG
>NZ_JABMCX010000147.1 GCF_013179505.1 Paenarthrobacter sp. CM16
GGGCCGGCCTGATGATCCGCAAGGTGTTGAGGAAAAGGTAGGCCCAGCCCAGTGCCAGGGCCACGAGCACCACGATGATGAACAGTGAGCCAACCGGATGGGTAAAGATACTGAGCAACAAGGTGCGGTTCACCATGGCGATGAAAAGAGTGACCAGTGCCAGGGCCCACACGGTGAGCGTGACACGCAGCGCTACCCGGCCAAGTTTCCGGTCCCCGGCAACAATCTGGGCGCTGCCGGGGATAAAGAGGGTGAGCAGGACCAGCACGAAGGCGCGTTTGGTCCGTACCGGGGCGCTGGCCCCGGACGGATATCGGACGGGATCAGTCAGGGCGGAACCGGGCTGATTCGTAGTCTTGTGCATGGTAGTCAACCGGTGCCTTCCTAGCGGGGGCTCCGGGCTGAAGCGTTGGCCGGGGAGAAGACTTCCTCTACTTTGCGGCGCAGGTTTTCGCCCTTTTTGGTGGCAACGTCATTGAGCTCCTGGGCGAAGTCGAGCAGGTCTGCGCGGAGCTTGGCGGCGAGTTCGTCCGTTCCGGAGGCCAGCATCCGGACGGCAAGGAGTCCGGCGTTGCGGGCACCGGCAATGGAGACCGTGGCCACGGGAACACCGGCGGGCATTTGGACGATGGACAGCAGGGAATCCATGCCATCCAATGTCTTGAGGGGAACAGGGACGCCGATGACAGGGAGCGGTGTCACCGAGGCCAGCATGCCGGGGAGATGGGCGGCGCCGCCGGCACCGGCGATGATGACCCGCAGCCCACGCTGGTGCGCGGTCTGGCCGTACCGGATCATCTCGGTGGGCATGCGGTGTGCAGAAACGACATCCGCTTCAAAGGGGATACCGAATTCGGCCAAGGCGTCCGCTGCGGCTTCCATGACGGGCCAGTCTGAATCCGAGCCCATCACGAGCCCTACCAGCGGGGCTGTTGATTCTGACGTCATGAGGTCTCCTCAAGGGTGGTCTGCTCGGGCTGGCGGCCGTCGCGGATGATGTTGGCCACGATCGTGGCGCGCTGGCGGACAGAGTCGACGTCGGAGACCGACGTGCCTACGAGGTTGACGTGGCCGATCTTGCGCCCGGGGCGCACTGATTTGCCGTAAGAGTGGACCTTGGCTGCGGGCTCATAGGCCAAAGCCATGGGGAAGGCCTTGTACAGGTCCTGGTTCTCGCCGCCGAGGAAGTTCTTCATGACCACTACCGGTGCCAAGGCGTCCGTTGCCCCCAGTGGGAGGTCCAGCACTGCCCGAAGATGCTGTTCGAATTGGCTGGTAATGGATCCGTCCTGCGTCCAGTGGCCGGTGTTGTGCGGGCGCATGGCGAGTTCGTTGATGAGGAAGCCCGCTCCCACGCCCGGTGTCTCAAACAGCTCTGCCGCCATGACCCCGGTGACACCGAGCTCGTTGGCGATGCGCAAAGCGGCTTCCTCGGCGGCCGCGGCTACCTCAACGGGAATGTTCTGGGCCGGTGCAATAACTTCGTCGCAGACACCGTCCACCTGAATGGTGTGGACCACGGGCCAGGCCCGGGATTCGCCTCCAGGCGTGCGGGCAACCAGAGCGGACAGTTCGCGGCTGAAGTCCACCTTGGCCTCTGCCAGCAAGGGGCTCATTGCCTGGAACCACTCGGCTGTGTTCACGGCGTCCTCTGCTGAGTCGACGATCCTGACACCCTTGCCGTCGTAGCCGCCGCGCGGTGTCTTCAGGACCACGGGCCAGCCGATGCGATCACCAAAAGCCACCAGCTCATCAACGCTGTGGACTGCGGACCATTCAGGATTGGGAAGTCCGAGGCGGTCAATCGCAGCCCGCATGACCAGCTTGTCCTGGGCATTGACCAGTGCGTCGGGGCCCGGCTGGACATTGACGCCGGCATCCAGCAGGGCTTGCAGGTGTTCCGTGGGGACATGCTCATGGTCGAAAGTCAGTACGTCCAAGCCCTTGGAAAACTCCAGGAGAGCTCCCAGGTCCTTGTAGTCGCCGATCGGGGCCGTGGCCACGGCGGCTACAGCCGAAACGTCCTCACCTTCAGCCAAAACACGCAGTTCGAAGCCCAAAGCGGTAGCGGGCGGGGCCATCATTCGTGCGAGCTGGCCGCCGCCAACAACGCCAATTACTGGAAAAGTCACAAGGTTCAGCCTACCGAACCGGCGGCAGGATCACTGTTTCCGGCACCCGTGCTGCTGGTTTTCCACAGCTTCCGCCCCTGTGAGGGGGCCGGTATCGGCGTTCTCACAGTCGCCGCAAAGGCAGCGCAGGGAAAACGGCGCTAAAATGGGCTTGGCCCATTGGCCCACCTTTTCAACGGCCATGGAGGGTCATGATCACCACACTTGCAGATCGCATCCGCGGACTTGCCTCGCTTTTTTGGCGTGAAGTGGCAAAGTTCGGCGCTGTCGGCGGTGTTGCTTTTGTCATTGACTCGGCCGTTTTCATCTGGCTTTTCTCCGGACCGATGCATGGCAGCGAGGTGTGGGCCAAGGCGATTGCGACGATCGTTGCGAGTATTTTCTCGTGGGTCGCCAACCGTTTCTGGACCTTCCGCCACCGTAAACAGGCCAATGTGGTCCGTGAGGCGGTGCTGTTCGCCATCATGAACCTGGTGGGGCTGCTGATTGCGTCCGGTTGTGTGTGGTTCGCCAAGTACATCCTGGACCTTAACGACAAGCCGTCGCTGTTCATCGCCGGCAGCGTTGTTGGCCTCGTCCTGGGTACCATCTTCCGTTTCTTCGCCTACCGCTTCTGGGTGTTCAACGAAGAGCTGGATGCCGAGCCCGAGTTCTCGCATGACCACGAGATCATCGAGGTCCACCACAAGGCCAAGAGCGACGCCGGAGCCGCCAATCCCGGCACCGGCGAGTTGCCTTCGGCTAAGAACGGCTGACCCGCTCGTTCTCCAGCAGGTGCTCGGTCACGTCGAGGTCCGGATGCACCAGTACCACTGAGCCATCGCCATGCCATGCGCCCAGTGAAGCTGCCAGGCAGGCTTCCAAGCCTTCGGTTGCGCGTACCAGGAGTCGGACGCCGGGTTCCTGGCTGGTGGCGAACTCCTCAATGAGGGCCTGGTGCGTGAGCTCCGAGGTACCCCGCACTGCGGGGAGGTCCGGCGCGGCTTCGTTGTGCGCCATGAAGACGTCGCCGTGGGAGCGGACTTCCGCGGCATAATCAACGACGCCGGATGGCAGCTCGCCGGGCCAGCGCATGGCAAGTGCCGCGAGTGGCACTGCGACCACGGCGTCGAAGCCGGCCCCGGCGCCGTCGTCGGGCGTGTCGGTGACCAGGAGATTTGCCGACGTCCCGTCAAAGACCACCTCCATGCCCAGTTGCCACCCGGCAAGGGCCCAGACAAACGACTTCCAGTGCGCTGGGAGGTCAAGCCGGATGGCCATGCCTGGTTCGGCATCCAGTTCGTCCTGGAGGAGATTGCTGGTTTTGGCCACCCAGTTATCCAGAACGCGGCCGGAAAGTTCCACCCGCTCCGAATCAGGCCCGTACCACGTCAGCCGTGGTGAGGTTGAATGGCCGGATCGCAGGGCGGTCATCAGGTTCTCTGCCGGGATGCTCATGCGTCAATCTTGCCACGTGGCCCCCCGCCGTCCTTGGGAATATTGCGGGGATTGTGAATTGCGACACATCCCGGTTTCTCCAGTCGGTGGGCTCCCGCGTCCCGAGGCTTAATTTTCCCCGGAAATTCAATGAAACTTCACGTAAATTGATCCGGGCCTCCCGTTTCCCCGGGAGACACGTAGCGGCACGGGCAAAATGTTGGGCGTGGCGCATCCCACGTTTCCACGGATTCTTGATTATTATCCCGGCGCAGCTTGACTGACGGGTAGTTACACGCGTGTAATTAGTAATCAAACGCCGCTGCACAGATGACCGGAACGTCGCCGGGAATCGGAAACACATCCACGCAGCAGCTGCAAAATCAGGAGGGACGCCATGGGGCAAGCGTTGCGTATCCAGGAAGATGCAGTCGTCGCAGAACATGCGTCGGTGAAATACCGTTCGCGGGAAGTACCGGGGGATTGGTACGTCGACCCAGCGGATCCGGAAGCGGCAGACCGCTACAACCAGAATGTGCAGGACTCCTTGGAGGATCAGGCGACTGCCCTCCTTGCCGCACATGAGGCTCTGATCGGCGATCTGCCTGCAGCTCCGGACGAAGACCTGGACGACCCTCCCATGGAGGTGCGCCGTCCACTGGAAACACCGGGACAACCTGTATGGATCGGGCTTCCGGGCCAAGGCGACTTCGATGACGAAGGTGAACTTGGTTGGCAGACTGATGCCCTCTGTGCACAAACGGATCCGGAAGCTTTCTTCCCGGAAAAGGGCGGTTCCACCAGGGATGCCAAAAAAGTCTGCGGTGCGTGCAACGTCCGTTCGCAGTGCTTGGAATATGCCCTCGCCAATGATGAGCGGTTCGGAATTTGGGGCGGACTCTCTGAGCGGGAACGTCGTCGGCTAAGGAAGCGAGCGGTCTAATTCTCAAGGAAGTTCACGTTACCGCCGTTGTGGTCTCCCACAACGGCGGCAACTATCTCCCCAGGACACTGGCGGCACTGTCGGATCAAACACGTCCGGCAGATGCCGCCATTGGCGTTGATACAGGTTCCACGGACGGTTCGCTGGATATGCTCCGCGAAGCTTTCGGCCAAGGCAACGTCACCACCTTCCAGCAGCCGAAATCCGGCTTTGGCGCAGCAGTTCAGGCAGGCCTCCAGGAGCTGGATCCGCCCAAAGCCGCAGCAGAAGGTGACGCTGGAAGCCGCACCGGCCCGGTTGACTGGATCTGGCTCCTTCATGACGACGCAGCCCCGGCAGCCGACGCCCTGGCTGAACTTCTGCATGCCGTTGAACGGGCCCCCTCAGTCACGGTGGCCGGTTGCAAGCAGCTGGGTTGGGACAATGAGCGGCACCTGGTGGACGTGGGGCTTTCCACGAGCCGCTGGGCGGAACGTCTTACCCTCATCGATGCCGACGAAGTGGACCAAGGGCAATACGACGCCCGCACTGACACTTTTGCCGTGAATTCGGCCGGTATGTTGATCCGGCGCGATGTCTGGGAGTTGATGCAGGGCTTCGATCCTGCACTGCCCGGCAGCGGCGATGACGTGGACTTCTGCTGGCGCAACTGGCTGGCAGGAAATCGTGTGGTGGTGGTTCCCAGCGCCAGGATGTTCCACGTTGAGCACCGGCCCCATGGGTTGGGCACGTCCTCGGCCGCGCGGAAAGCCCAGATCCATCTACGGCTCAAGCACACTGCCTGGTGGAAGGTTCCTTTCCAGGCGGTAGGAGCACTGTTCGGAGCAGTCGTTCGGCTCGTGCTGAGCATTCTGGTCAAGGAGCCCGGATACGGCTTCTCCCAGTTCACTGCAACCATTGCCGCCCTCATCCGGCCGCTGGCCATTGCGCGGGGCCGCCGCGTTGCGGCAAGGACGCGCCGGGTCCACCGCTCCGTGATCCGCGGCTTGCAAACATCAACGCGTGAAGTCCGGGCCAACAGGCGCTCCTTGCTGGAGGCAATCCGGCCCAGTGAAGAACCGTCGGCAGTCTCCGACCTCCTGGCACCGGAACCCAGTGGCGATGCCGCGGACGATTTCGCGGCACTGGCAACCAACGAACGCGGTTGGGTGGGAACAGGCGCAGTCGCAGCAGCCTTGGTGGCCCTTGTGGCAGCATTTATCGGCCTGCTGGGGCTGCTCCGCTCCGGCGTCGTGGCCGGTGGCGGCCTCATTCCACTCTCTTCAACGCCGGGAGACATCTGGGCCAACGCCTCTTCATGGTGGATTTCCCTCGGTGCAGGATTGCCGGGTCACGGGGATCCCTTTGGTTACGTACTGTGGCTGCTGTCCCTCTTTGGCGGGGGAGACGGCAACTCTGCCATGGCTTGGCTTTTGATCCTTGCCATGCCGCTCTCTGCCGTTGGCGCATGGTTCGCTGCCGGTGCTTTGACCACCAAACGCCGTTTCCGCACTGTTGCGGCTTTGGCGTGGTCCGCCGCTCCTGCACTGCTGATCGCCATCAACGAGGGCCGCGCCGGTGCCCTGATTGCCCATGTGATGATGCCGCTGTTGCTGCTGGCCCTCTTGCGTGCATCAGGTTCTGCTATTGGCCAAACGCGATCGCACGCCGCCCCATCACTGAGCAGGCGTCCTGCTCCCGTTCCCGGTAAGCCCGGAATCAACGGAACACCCTCGTGGACCGCAGCCGCGGCCGGAGGGCTCGCCATGGCCATTGTCACCGCCTCGGCGCCGTCCCTTTTGGGACCGATAGTTGTTGCCGTGATACTGGCGGCCGTCATCCTGGGCCAGCGTGGCAAGACCCTGTGGTGGTCGCTCCTGCCCACCGTCGCCTTGTTCGTGCCCTACGGAATTTCCGTGGTGGACAGACCCCGTGCCCTGCTGGCTGATCCCGGACTGCCTGTGACGTTCGAGGCTGCGCCGCTCTGGCAGCAGTTGCTCGGACAACCGTTGGCATTCGAGATCGACGGCGGTCTGACCGGTTTGCCTTTCTTTGGTCCAGGGCCACTGCCGTGGGCTTTGCTGCTGGCGCTGTTGGTCAGCGCGCCGGTCCTGATCCTGGCAGTGACGGCACTGTTCCTGCCCGGCAAGCGGACGGCCGTGGCACGCGTATTCTGGTTGGCGGCCCTGGCCACCCTGGCCAGCGGCTGGTTGGTGGGGCACGTCGCCACCGGAGTCAACAACAACGTCATCGTTGGACCCTTCACCGGCCCCGCGGTCTCAGCGGCCGGCATGCTACTGCTGGGTGCTGCGGTCATTGGTGCGGACAAAATCTTCCCGGCGCCTCGTCGGATGACCGATTCCAGTGGTTCGAAGCTGCCCCTGAGCCGTGTGGCTTCCGGGCTGGTCCTGATGCTCCTTGTGGCTGGGCCACTTGCAGGCATGGGTGCCTGGGCAGCCCGTAATGTTCTTCAACCTTCGCCCGCGCCAGGGGTGTCCGCATCAGCCACTTCGGCCGAGCCGGGATCGTCCTTGGGAGCTGAACGCCAAGTATGGCCGGTTGAGTCCGGCACGCTGCCTGCCACCGCCGTGGACCGTGGCCAGGGACCTGAACGAACCCGCACACTGGTCATTACCAGCGGCGAAGAGGGTGCATTCACGTCCTCCTTGATGCGGGGAGCCGGCACCACTTTGGACAGCTTGTCCACCATCGCGTCCGCCCGGACGATCATCGGCGCACCGGGTCGCGAGGAAATTGTGGATGACGACGCCGCCACAGCCTCGCTTCGACGGGCGGTAGCCACCATTGTTGCCAGCAGCGGAGTGGACCCGCGCGCCGATCTTGAACAGCTGGGAGCCGGATTCGTGGTCCTCAAGGCCGCGGACAACGCCGCCCAGCTGACGGCGAGCAGGATTGACGCAGTTCCGGGCCTGGTTGCCGTTGGACAGACCGACGCCGGATGGCTGTGGCGTGTCACGCCCCGGAACCAGCCTGCCGCAACAGCTGCCGAAACCGCGCACCGCGTCCGGATCATCGATTCCGAGGGCACCACCGTGGCAGGAGTGCCGGCAGATGAAGTGTCTGTGGACGCTTCCGTCCCTGCAGGCGGAGAGGGCCGCAAGCTCGTCCTGGCTGAACGCGCCGATCCCGGCTGGACAGCCTGGCTGGATGGCAAACAGCTCACGCCGGCCACCTCCGGATGGTCGCAGGCCTTTGAACTTCCAGCCAACGGTGGCGAGCTGGAAATCCGTTACACCAACCCCTGGGCTTTGTGGCTCGGCATGATGCAGGCCGTGGTGATAGGGCTGACGGTCCTGTTGGCCATCCCGATGCCTGCGCGCCGCACCCGAACCGGTATGTCGAGGGATGAAGTCTCCCTCCGTAAGGAGTACAGCAGTGTCTGAGGACCAGAAGGAGCCCGTCGAGCAAAAGACCTCGCGCAGTGCCGGTAAAGGCTCGCGGAGCTCCAACCGGGGTGTTGTCACAGGTGCCCTCTCCGCAGTCGTCATCCTGGCCGCCGGTGGAGGTGCTGTTGCTGCGGCCGCGATGCTGCCCCAGCCATCCGGCGGGACCACCATGGATATCCGGCAGGCCGACGTTCCGGCGGGCCGCGCCCTGGGTGTTTGCCCGGAACCTGCCCGCCTGGTCAATGGAACGGTGGTAGGAACGGACGCAGACTTCAGCCCCGTCTCCACTACCGCCGTCAGCGCCCTGAACGCAGTGGTGTTGAGCAACCCCGCAGGAACGGTTCCCGGGAGCAAAGTGACGTCGCTGGAAGGCGAAGCCGTCGCCGAGATCGCCAAGGCGCCGGCCAGTACTCCCTCCCCAACCGCCGGACCTCCGGTGTTGTCTGCCGGTATTGCCTCGATTTCACCGGTGACGGCTCCGGCTGTCGTGGGAGCGGACCCTCTGGGAAATGAGCAAGCCTCCCTTGCCGCCAATCTCAGCTACGCCGCCACCGATGGAGATCTCCGTGGGCTGGCTTCGGCCCAGTGCCAAGCGCCGGGAAACGACGCCTGGCTCTTGGGAGCCAACACAGCAGTAGGCCGTACGGCAGTCCTGAACCTGAGCAACGCCTCGGAGACTCCCGCCACGGTGAACCTTGACCTCTTTGGGGAGCAAGGCCAAATTCAGGCGCCAGGGGCACGTGGCCTCCTGGTTGCTCCCGGAACTACCCGCTCAGTGAACCTTGCAGGCCTGGCTCCCAGCGAATCGCAACTCGCTGTCCATGTGCGCAGCACCGGTGGCCCGGTGGCTGCGACCATTCAGCAGAGTGTATTGCGTGGTCTTGCTCCCGGCGGCGTCGAATACCTTTCGCCGGGCTCCGGGGCCTCGAGCCTGCAGGTCATGTCCGGTGTGGATATCCAGGATCCTGCAGCGACGAAGGCACTGGCTGCAAAATCCGGTTTCGCTGACGCTGCGCCGGCCCTGCAGATCGCCGTCCCCGGTTCCACCGATGCCGTAGTGCAGGTCAGTCTCTATGGGGCCAACGGCGAACGCAAGATTCCCAGCGGGGGAGTGGTCACCGTCAAGGGCGGATCAGTAGCCACCGTCAACCTTGAGGGCATACCGGCCGGTACTTATACCGTCAGGGCAAGCTCCGACGTCGCCTTTGTGGCCTCAGCCCGCGTGACGCGGGGAGCCAAGGCAGAGGAAGCCATCGATTTCGCGTGGTCTCCCTCCTCTGCCCGCCTGGGCAGCCAGCACCTGGTGGCCGTTCCGCGCAGCGGGCAGCGGTACTTGAGTTTCGGCGTCCCGGAGGGGCGGGGCACGGTGAGTTACGCGCCCGTCACCGCTGACGGTGCAGTAGGCAAGTCCGTTGACGTGGACATGTCCGGTGGCACAACCTCGTTGATCGAACTCCCTGCCAAGTCCGGGGACTCGGTGGTAGCCGGGTATGTGGTCTCAGCCTCCGGTGACCCGATCTATGGCGCACTGGTGCTCGGCACCCAAGGCCGCCCGGACATCTCGGTAGTGGCCATCCAGGACGCAGCCGCCGGACTTGAGAAGGTCCCGGTTTCGGTGGGCTACTAGCGGGCGCTACTGGTACCGGCGGCGGTACACGGGATCCAGTGTCTCCGGGGGCACGCCCAGCATCTCAGCGGTGTACTCCACCACGACGTCATGCACCAGGTCCTGCAGTTCCTCCCGGGTGTTGGAGCCTTGCTCCACCACCCTGCGATACACCGTGATCATGGGTGCCTCGCCCCGGCCGCCGGGCGTATAGGCGCCCAAGGGTGCCGGGCCTCCCTGGGCAACAAGTTGTTCCAGATTGGGCGGGATCTCGTCGACGGCAAACAGCACGCCGTCCAGCTGCTTTCCCCACATGTCCTGGAGCCGTTCGGCAGAGTCCAGCACCATGTCATCGAAGCGCTCTGCCCGGGTACGGAAGCCGGGAAGGCTGGGGAGCATCAGCTCTCCGCGCAGTCCCCGTCCGTGGCGGTTACGTCGGCGCCGCCGGAAACCGCGCGCGCCCGAACCGGCGTGTTGCTCTGCCTGATCGCCATCGGCGTCAGTCCACCGGATGCTGAATCCGGGAACATGTGGCTGTGACTGCATATATCGACTTTAGTACCGTGGAACCGCCAGCGCGACATCATCGCCCGCACCGCGCCGGACTTGCAGCGGAGTCGCGGGCTTCAGGGGCCACGGGCACCCAATGCGCGAATCCGGGGCCAATTGGCGCTAATCTGGGATGTTGTGGGTGCTATTCGTCAATGTTCAAGGTCAGCCTGCCGCCAGTCAGCGGTGGCTACTTTGACGTACGTGTACGCCGAATCGACCGCCGTCCTTGGCCCATTGGCCACCTACGCCGAGCCGCACGCGTATGATCTTTGCTCGCAGCACGCGGAGAGCCTCACGGTTCCGCGGGGCTGGGAGGTGCTCCGCCTGGCCATGCCTTCCTCGCCGCCCGAACCTGGTCCCGACGACCTCTTGGCTCTCGCAAACGCCGTTCGTGAGGCTGCCTCCGCAGCCCCCGAGAATCCTGCCCGTCAGAGCCACGCGCACCTGGAACCGCCTGCGTCAGTGGAGGGAACCAGGCGCGGCCACCTTCGCATCCTCCGCGAACCATCCTGACCCCATCAGCTTTTCGGCTTCGATTTTCAGCTTGGGACGCAATTCGTCGCCCCGCTCCAAACAGCCTGATCCTGCGCGGTAGTCTGGAATCTGCAGATAACATCCGCCAGCTGCGCCACGCCGGCGCCACCCAGGGAGCATCATTCATGCCAAAGGTCAGTCCTGAACTGTTGTCCATCCTGCGCTGCCCCGTGACGGGTTCACCGCTGGTCCAGGAGGGCGAGGAGCTGGTCTCCACCGCTGAAGACTCCAACGGGGCAAAACTCCGCTATGCGATCGAGGACGGCATCCCCCTGCTCCTGCCGCCGGAGCTCCTCGCCGCGGCCAATGCAGCCACTTCCGGCCAGCACGATTCCAAGGCCTAGCCCACACTTCTTCACTCAATCCGCACGGTACCCCTAAGGACTTTCATGACTTTTGACTTCAAAGTGGCTGACATCTCCCTTGCCGAAGCCGGCCGCCATCAGATCCGCCTCGCCGAGCACGAGATGCCGGGACTCATGTCCCTCCGCGCCGAATTTGGCGCTTCGCAGCCCCTCAAGGGCGCACGGATTGCCGGTTCCCTGCACATGACCGTCCAGACGGCCGTCCTCATCGAGACCCTTACCGCGCTGGGCGCTGAAGTTCGTTGGGCTTCCTGCAACATCTTCTCCACCCAGGACGAAGCCGCTGCCGCCGTCGTCGTTGGTCAGGGAACGCCTGAGGACCCCCAGGGCGTGCCCGTCTTCGCCTGGAAGGGCGAAACGCTGGAAGAATACTGGTGGACTGCCGAGCAGATCCTCACCTGGCCCGGCGCGGACACCAACCCGGAGTTGGGTCCGAACATGATTCTCGACGACGGCGGCGACGCAACGCTGTTGCTCCACAAGGGCGTGGAATTCGAAGCCGCCGGTGCCGTGCCGTCGGCAACGGAAGAGGACCCGGAAGAATACGTCCTCATTCTGGACCTCCTCCGCAGGACCCTGGCAGCTGATCCGCAGAAGTGGACACGCCTGGCCGCCCGGATCGAGGGTGTCACGGAAGAAACCACCACCGGCGTCCACCGTCTGTACCAGCTTGCCGAGCAGGGCAAACTGCTGTTCCCGGCCATCAACGTCAACGACTCCGTCACCAAGAGCAAGTTCGACAACAAGTACGGCATCCGCCACTCGCTCCCTGACGGCATCAACCGGGCCACCGACGTCCTCATGGGTGGCAAGGTAGCCGTCGTCTGCGGTTACGGCGACGTCGGCAAGGGCGCTGCAGAGGCCCTGCGTGGACAAGGCTCCCGGGTCATCGTCACCGAGATTGATCCCATTTGCGCCCTCCAAGCGGCCATGGACGGCTACCAGGTGGCCAAGTTGGAGACTGTGCTTGCACAGGGCGACATCTTCATCACCACCACGGGCAACAAGGACGTCATCATGGCCGAGCACATGCTGGGCATGAAGAACAAGGCGATTGTTGGAAACATCGGCCACTTTGACAACGAGATCGACATCGC
>NZ_JABMCX010000148.1 GCF_013179505.1 Paenarthrobacter sp. CM16
TGGGCTGACCGGCCCAACGTGACCCTCCAGGGAGCAACCGGCAACCCGTCCGACGTCGTGATTTCCTACGACACCCCGGCCAACGGCGCCAAGTTCTTCGGCGGCACGTGGGGCGCGGCGGGAAGTGCCACGCTCAACGTCCTGGCGGAAGGCACCACCGTTCGCAACCTCACTGTGGAGAACGCCTATGACGAAGCCGTCAACGGCGGCAGCCAGGCCCTCGCCGTCAGGACCGTGGCCGACCGCGTGGTTTTCGACAACACCAGGTTCCTCGGAAACCAGGACACCTACCTCGCCGACACCACCGGCCGTGACGCCACCGCCCGGACGTATCTGAAAAACTGCTACATCGAAGGCGACGTGGACTTCCTCTACGGCCGCGGCACCGCGGTCTTTGACGGTTGCACCATCCATTCCCTGGACCGTGGCAGCGACACCAACAACGGCTACATCGTGGCCCCTAGCACCAAGAACTCCAACCCGTACGGCTTCCTGATCGTCAACAGCACCCTCACCTCCGATGCCGCCCCGGGGACCGTCAGCCTGGGCAGGCCCTGGTTTGCCAGCAGCGATCCCAACGCGCACCCCATGGCCGTCATCCGCAACTCACAACTGGGCAGCCACATCGCGGTGCAGGGTTGGTCGGACATGAGCGGCCATGCTTGGACTGAAGGTCGCTTCGCCGAGTACAACAACACAGGTCCCGGGGCGTACATCAACGAGTTCCACCCCCAGCTCACCTCCCAGGAAGCACTGAAATTCACCAAGGAGACCTTCCTCGGTGGCTGGACTCCGGCGGCAGGTGCTTGAGATGGCGTACCCACACAACCCGGCCATCCGGCGTCGGACCCTTCTTTCCGCCGGACTCGCCGCCGGCACCTTGGCCTCCACAGGCCTGCTAGGAGCGGCTACGCGGGCTGCCGCGGCTGAAGATGTTCAGCCGGGCTCGGGCTCCAACGGGTTCAGGGAAGCCGGACTTCCCATCGACCGCGGGCCCATCAACGGCGGGCCCATCAACGGCGGGCAAGGCGGCGCGTGGACCGTGACGCCCACCGGGTTCGCCGGCGTCGCATCCCACGGCCGTGCCGGCACCACGGGCGGGGCGGGCGGCAGGTTGGTCCACGCCCACACGCCTGAGCAGCTCCGCGCCTTCGCCAAGAGCACCGAAGCGTTGGTGGTGATCCTGCACGGAGAGCTTCTCTTCCCGCAGTACGAAAAACTAGCGGTGACGTCCAACAAATCCTTCTTCGGCGCAGGCGAAGGAGCTGCGGTGGTCAATGCCGGGTTCAAGCTGGTAAACGTCGCCAACGTCGTGTTCCGCAACTTCACTGTCCGGGATTCCTACATTCCCGGCGATTTTGTGGGGAAGCGCCCTGACAATGACAGGGACGGGATCCAGATGGACACCAGCACCCACGTTTGGGTGGACCATATGCACTTCACCCGATTGGGCGACGGCCTGGTGGATATCCGCAAGGACTGCGATAACGTCACGCTGTCCTGGAACGTGTTCTCGGACCACAACAAGGCCCTTGGCGAGGGCTGGACCCAGAACGTGGTCACCCGACTGACGCTGCATCACAACTGGATCCGGAACACCCACCAGCGCAATGCCAGCCTGGACAACACTGCGGCATCCCACGTCTTCAACAATTACCTGGAGAACATCTCCAGCTATGGGATGTTGGGGCGGAACGCAGCCCTGCTGGTGGTGGAGGGAAATTACTTCCGGGACGTCCGGAATCCCCTGCACCACCAGGGACCCGGCGGCGAACTGGTGGCACGCAACAACGTCTTTGAGGAGTGCACGGGGAACACGGGAGAGGAACGGGGCGAGGCCTTCAAGCCCCCTTATCCCTACGACCTGACGCCTCCGAAGGCTCTCCCCGCGCTGGTGCGTGCTTTCGGCGGGCCCTTGGGCGGGACCACGCCTGCGCTCCGGGAAGTGTTGACCGTGGCGCTGGACGGCACCGGCGATTTTGCCAGCATCCGCGCGGCGATCGGTGCCATTCCTGCGAACAACTCCGGCCCTGTCACTGTGCTCCTGCAGCCCGGCATCTATCACGAGCCGTCGGTCATCTGGGGCGATCGGCGGAACGTCACCCTGGCCGGAGCAACAGGGAATGCCTCGGACGTGATCCTGACCAACAGCGAAGGTGTCACCCTCTTGGTGGCGGCGGACGGTTCGATGCTGAGGGACCTCACCGTCACTTCCGATACTCCGCAGTCCGGCCCTGTGCTGCTGTCCACCGGAAGGGACGTGACGCGCTCCAACGTAACGGTGCTGAACGGTACGGCAGGGTAAATGTCAAGGGTGGACTTCGTTAATAAGTACCCTTAGTGTTTTTACCGTATATCGACAGGCAGCTGTTGGAGGCGGCAAAAATGCGAGCAATGGTGTACCGCGGCCCTTATAAAGTTCGGGTCGAAGAGAAAGATATCCCCCGGATTGAGCATCCAAATGACGCCATAGTCCGGGTGACGGGAGCCGCGATCTGCGGCTCGGACCTGCACCTGTATCACGGCATGATGCCCGATACCCGGGTGGGAATGACCTTCGGGCATGAATTCGTGGGAGAGGTCCACGAGGTCGGCTCATCGGTTGAAAACCTGAGCGTCGGGGACCGTGTGATGGTGCCCTTCAATATCTACTGCGGGTCCTGCTACTTCTGCGCCCGCGGACTCTATTCCAACTGCCACAACGTCAACCCGAACGCGACGGCGGTGGGCGGCATTTACGGGTACTCCCACACCACCGGCGGTTACGACGGCGGCCAGGCGGAGTTCGTGCGAGTGCCGTTCGCCGACGTCGGGCCCACCAAAATACCCGAGTGGATGGATCAGGAAGACGCGGTGATGCTCACCGACGCCCTCCCCACCGGCTACTTCGGGGCCCAGTTGGGCAACATCGAACAAGGCGACACTGTGGTGGTTTTTGGAGCAGGGCCCGTGGGGCTCTATGCCGCGAAGTCCTCGTGGCTGATGGGTGCGGGACGGGTGATAGTGATCGACCACCTGGAGTATCGCTTGGAGAAGGCCCGGACGTTCGCCCATGCGGAAACGTACAACTTCAACGAATACGACGACATCGTGGTGGAGATGAAGAAGGCCACGGACCACCTCGGCGCAGACGTGGTGATTGACGCCGTCGGAGCTGAAGCGGACGGCAACCTCACCCAACACATCACGTCCTCCAAATTCAAGCTGCAAGGCGGTTCGCCCGTTGCCTTGAACTGGGCCATCGATTCGGTCCGCAAAGGTGGAACGGTGTCGGTGGTGGGTGCTTACGGGCCGATGTTCAGTGCCGTGAAGTTCGGTGATGCCATGAACAAGGGGCTGACGCTGCGGATGAACCAATGTCCCGTGAAAAGGCAGTGGCCACGGCTGTTCGAGCACATTCAGAATGGCTACCTCAAGCCCAGCGACATCATTACGCATCGCATTCCGCTGGAACACATCGCCGAGGGATACCACATCTTCTCGGCCAAGCTGGATGACTGCATCAAGCTGATCGTGACTACCGTCTAGGCGTTCGGATCAGGCATAGCAAGGAGGAACATCATGCCGTACACAGCAGAAAGGCCGATCCCGCGGCCGACGCCTGAAGAACTGCGGGCCAAAATCCCGGGGTGGGGCGTCGATCTGGACCCCAAGGACCGGCCGTCTTTCCCACGCGAGCAGCGCGGGATTCCCACCGGTGCGCACTGGGACTTCCCGGAGCGCCAAGAAGAAAAGTGGCCCCGGGAACGCTCTGTTGAGCACAAATTCCTGACGCCTGTTTTTGGAACATCCACGCCGCCAAAGGGCGTTTCAGGTGCCATCCGGAAATACGCCTATAAGTACAGCGAGGGGCGGGCCGCGCACTGGCTGCTCCTGATCGCGGGTGACCGGGTTGATGCCTGGGAAAGCCACCTGCGGTCCTTCGGCACGCTGCACCCGGACAACCCGATCACCGAAACCGGCGTGCTGAGCGAGTTCAAGAACCGGGGCATGGCTTCACGGTGGGGCAGGAAGCGGGCGGACACCAAGCACCAGTGGATGGACCCGATCATCGTTGCCGGACCGTGGCTGCTGGTGGGCACCGGTGTGGTCCTGGCCCTCAAGGGCATCACGAAGGCCACCCGTAAGACCCGCCGCTAAGCCCAGCTACGCCGCCCGGAACCCAACTGAGTAACAGCAGATGCCGTTCTGAGCGCTCAAAACGGCACCTGCTGCTACCTACATGGGTTGGCTATGCGTCGACGTCGGTGTTCACGATGTAGACGTCGCACGGAGCACCGTGGGCCACGCTGTTGGCGATGCTGCCCAGGACGCGGCCCAAGCCCTTCATGCGCTTGTTGCCCACCACGATCAGCGACGCGTTGTTGGTCTCGGCGTAGTTGATGAGGGCGTTGGCCGGTGTACCGCGGGCCGCGAAGTACTTGATGTTGCCGGCGGGAACGTCCAGCTCTTCGGAGACCTTGCGGGCCACGTACTCGGCGGAGTCTGCCGAGGATACGGTGATGCGATCGCTGCCGCTGCCGAATTCTTCGATCCGGTCATCGGAGAAGCCGCTGATCACGTGCAGTTCGGCGCCGAGTGCGGTGGCAAGCTTCGCTGCTGCCACTGCTGCGCGCTTGGCGGTCTCGCTGCTGTCAACGCCGACCACAATAACTTCTGACATGAGTACTCCTGGTTGTGGGGATTCACTGGGTGCTGCTGCAAAGAAATCTACACTCGATCACCTTCCGCCGGGATGACCCTTTTGCGCCGGGAGTGTTTACGGCCGGTGTCACTGGGTAGGGATACAACTATCGGAACGATCACACGACCGAAAGGCACGACAATGAGCGACGCACCTTTTTCCCCGCAGACCGCCATCGTCACGGGATCGGATTCAGGCATCGGAAAGGCCACGGCGGTGGCGTTGGCCAGGGCCGGCATGGACGTCGGCATCACCTGGCACTCGGACCAGCAGGGCGCAGAGGAAACCGCGGAGGAGGTCCGCGGCCTGGGCCGGAAAGCCGTTGTCCACCAACTGGACACCACTGATGTCCAGGGAACGGCCGCGGCCATCGACAAGCTGGCTGAAGAACTTGGCGGGGTGGACGTCTTCGTCAACAATTCCGGCACCGGCGATGGCACCAAATTCCTTGAGCTGGACTACGACACCTGGATGTCCACCTTGGACACCAACCTCAACGGGGCTTTCGTCGCCATGCAGACGGCGGCCAAGCGCATGGTGAAAGCCGGCCGTGGCGGCCGCATCATCGCCGTGACCAGCGTCCATGAGTTCCAGCCAAGGGTTGGAGCCTCCGCCTATGACGCTTCCAAGCACGGTTTGGGCGGCCTGATCAAGACCATGGCCCTGGAACTGGCTGAGCACGGCATCACTGCCAACAATGTGGCGCCGGGCGAGATCGCCACTCCCATGACCGGCCAGGAAGACGAGGACCCCAAGGGCAAGGAACGGCCCGGCGTGCCTGTGGGCCGGCCCGGTGATGCCCGGGAAATCGCCGCTGTGATCGCTTTCCTGGCGTCACCGGATTCGAGCTATGTCAATGGCGCCTCATGGCCGGTGGACGGCGGAATGTTGCAGATGGGACCGCAGGCAGGTTCGCACATCACCAGCAATGATTGGCGCGAAAGCTAAGCCACTGCGGGCTCTGGCCGCGCGGTGATCCGTGGGCTAGTCTGCATGGACGGCCTGCCCAGGCGGGCCTGATTTTCCAGAGATTCGTAAGACGTTGATGAGGAGCACCATGGCTGGCCACACATATAGCGTTTCCGAAATTGTAGGAACATCCACCGAAGGCGTTGACGACGCCATTAAGAACGGGATTGCCACAGCATCCGAGACCCTGCGGAACCTGGATTGGTTCGAGGTCAAGGAGATCCGAGGCCACCTCGAGGACGGCGCAGTGGCCGACTGGCAGGTCACCATCAAGCTCGGTTTCCGCCTGGAGCGCTGATCACCTCAAGCGCTGATCACCCTCCCGCGAGTTGGCAGTTGACGCCCATGTTTTCCACAAACATGGGCGTCAATTGCCGTCTGGGCGGGCGGGTTGGGGTTCTGCTTCGGGAACAGCTGCGGCGGCCGCCTCGCCAAAGTTCAACAACGTCAAAGCGTCCGACGACGGCGAGCCGGCCTTGGCGGAATAGATCCTCAGCATCTGGTCGGGGTCGTCCGGGAGACTGAGCGTTTCAAAGTTCAGTTCCAGGTCTCCCACCACGGGGTGGTGCAGGCGAACGGTTCCTGCGGACCTGGACGTTACCCGGTGCCCGGCCCACCATTGCCGGAAATGCTCGCTGTGCACGGCGAGTTCGCCCACCAGTTGATTGGTTTGCGGATCATTGGGGTGCCGGCCCACGTCCATGCGCAGTGCCCCGACAGCCTCCGCGGCCACGGTCTTCCAATCCCTGAACAGCTGCCCTGCCATGGGATCCAGGATGATCCAGCGGGTCAGGTTCCGCTCCGCAGCAGGCAGGGACGTGAAGTCGGTGAAGAGCAGGTGGGCCATCCGGTTTCCGGCCAGGACGTCCGCCCGCCTGCCCAGCACCATTGCCGGAACATCCCCGACGGCGTCCAGCAACTGCCGTAGGGCGGGCCGGACTTTCTGGACCGGCCCCGGATTGCCTGCCGAACCCGCGCAGTGCTCCAGCAGGTCCATCATGTGCGCCTGTTCCCCTGCATCGAGGCGAAGCGCCCGGGCCACGGACTCGAGGACCGCTTTGGAGGGGTGGATGTTGCGGCCCTGCTCCAGGCGGGTGTAGTAGTCGGTGCTCACGCCGGAGAGCCGGGCAACTTCTTCGCGGCGAAGCCCGGGTACCCTGCGGGCACCGCTGGACTCCTGCGCTCCTGCGTCCTCGGGTGAGAGGCGGGCACGCATGACTTTGAGGAATTTACCGAACTCGGCGCTTTGACCCATCCGTCCATTCTGCCGTTCGGAGCGTGTGAAAGACCACCATTGTGGGTAGGACTATCAGACCTAGGAAAAACAGGATCAGGCTGTGTTGCTGACTCTGCAGGCAAAAGTGAATAGGCTCGGTACAGAGCCTCCGAAAACGCTTTCTGGAGTGTCACCCATCATCATCCCGTCGAAGGAGACCGTCATGCCAGAGCTGACATTGAACAACGGCGTCACCATCCCCCAGCTCGGATTCGGTGTCTTCCAGGTACCTGCTGAGGAAACGCAGAAGGTAGTGGAAGACGCTTTTGAAGCCGGCTACCGCCACATCGACACCGCTGCCGCTTACCGCAATGAGGCAGGGGTCGGCGCTGCCATCGCAGCCTCGGGCATTCCCCGCGAGGACCTCTTCATCACCACCAAGCTTCGCAATGGCGAGCAGGGCGAGGCCTACGACGCCTTCCAGCGCAGTCGCGATGCCTTGGGCCTGGAAGTCATTGACCTGTACCTGATCCATTGGCCGGTTCCGTCGCAGGGTCTTTACACACAGGCGTGGAAGGAGATGGAGAAGCTCTACCAGGACAAGCAGATCCGGTCGATCGGCGTCTCCAACTTCCTGTCCGACCATCTGGACACGCTTCTCCGTGAGGCAGACGTTGTGCCCGCAGTGAACCAGATCGAAGTCCACCCCACCTACCAGCAGGGCGAGCTGGCCAACAAGTGCCGCGACCTGAGCATCGCCGTGGAGGCGTACAGCCCGCTGGGCCAAGGCAAAGACCTGAATGCCGAGCAAGTGGCCTTGGTAGCTGCCGCGCACGGCACTACTCCTGCACAGGTAATCCTGGCGTGGCACCTGGCCCAAGGCACCATCGTGATCCCCAAGTCCGCGGACTCCAAGAGGATGCGCGAGAACTTCGGAGCAGCCGATCTGACCCTCACCGAATCCGAACTGGCCGCCATCACGGCGCTCGAGGCCGGCGCCCGCATTGGTTCCGATCCCGCCGTCGCAGCTTTCACGCAGCTCTAAAACTAAGGATGAAAATGCAGTACACCCACCTTGGCCGTTCCGGCCTGAAAGTTTCACGTCTTTGCCTGGGCACCATGAATTTCGGCCCGCAGACGGACGAAGCAACAGCCCACTCGATCATGGATTCCGCGCTGGATTCCGGCATCAACTTCTTTGACACCGCCAACGTGTACGGCGGGGCCGGGCACCGCGGCTGGACCGAGGAGATCATCGGCCGCTGGTTCGCGAAGGGCGGCGAGCGCCGTGAGCGCACCGTCCTTGCCACCAAGTTGTACGGCACCATGACGGACCGCCCCAATGAGTCCAAGTTGTCGGCACTGAATATCCGCCGCGCACTCGATGCGAGCCTGAAGCGGTTGCAGACGGACTACATCGATATTTACCAGTTCCACCACATCGACCGCGAGACGCCGTGGGACGAGATCTGGCAGGCCATCGAAGTGGCCGTCCAGCAGGGAAAGATCCTGTACTCGGGCAGCAGCAACTTTGCCGGTTGGCACATCGCGCAGGCGCAGGAAGCTGCCCGGCGGAGGAACTACACCGGCCTGGTGAGCGAGCAGTCCATCTACAATCTGTTCCGCCGTGAACTTGAACTTGAAGTCATTCCGGCGGCGCAGCAGTACGGCTTGGGCTTGATCCCGTGGTCGCCGCTGCAGGGCGGGTTGTTGGGTGGCGTGCTGAAGAAGGAAGAGCAGGGTGTTCGCCGCACTGAAGGCCGCGCACTGGAGACCCTCAAGAAGCATGAGGAGCAGATCCGCCAGTACGAGGATTTCGCGGATGAATTGGGCCACGCACCGGGAGATGTAGCGCTGGCTTGGTTGCTTCACCAGCCTGCGGTGACGGCGCCGATTGTTGGGCCTCGAACCCAGGAACAGCTCGACGCGGCCATCCGCGCCCTGGACGTCACCTTGAACGAGGATGAGCTCAAGCGCCTCGATGACATCTTCCCGGGTCACCGGACTGCCCCTGAGGACTACGCCTGGTGAGCAGCCTCTTACCTCAAGCGGACACCGTCTCGCCGCGGAACATCCTGTTCATCGGCGGGACCGGGGTCATCAGTGCGGCGGCGGCTGAACGCGCCGTCGCACTGGGCCACCGGCTGACCATCCTCAACAGGGGAAGGTCAGCCGGCAGGCCGGTTCCGGAGGGCGCGGAAGTCCTCCACGCGGACGTCCGGGATGCAGCCGCCGTGCGCGAGGTACTGCAAGGAAGGGAGTTCGACGCCGTTGCGGACTTCATCTCCTTCACCCCGGATCAAGCGCGGGCCGGCTTGGAATTGTTCCGTGGGCGGACCGGACAGTACGTCTTCATCAGTTCCGCTTCGGCATACCAGAAGCCGCCCACCACGCTGCCCATCCGGGAATCGACGCCGCTGAAGAACCCGTTCTGGCAGTATTCGCGGGACAAGATCGCCTGCGAGGAGTTGCTGTTCGAGGCATACCGTGAGCAGGACTTTCCGCTGACCGTGGTGCGGCCTTCCCATACTTATGATCGGACCAAGATCGCGATGGTGGGCGGGTGGACTGACATTCACCGGATGCGTGCCGGGATGCCCATCCTGGTGCACGGCGATGGGACGTCCCTCTGGACGCTGACCCACAGCAGGGATTTTGCCAAGGCCTTCGTCGGACTGCTGGGCAGGCCCCAGGCCATCGGTGAGAGCTACACGATTACCTCTGATGAGTTCCTGCCCTGGAACCAGGTCTACCGCTTGTTTGCGCGCGCGGCCGGGGTGGTAGAACCGGAACTGTTCCATGTTTCGTCGGAAACCATCGCAGCCCACAGCCCGGAGCTTGGTCCCAACCTGCTGGGCGACCGCTCCCACTCCGTGGTGTTCGACAACTCCAAGATCAAGGCACTGGTTCCCGATTACACGGCCACGATCCCCTTCGCGGACGGTGCCCGGGAGATCGTGGACTGGTATGACACCCATCCTGAACAACAGGTGGTGAAGGAGGATTTCATGGAGCTCAGCGACCGGCTTTATGACTGGTCGCGGCGCTAGCTGTTGCCAAGCAGCAACCGTCCAGCGTAGAAACAGAGAAACCCGGAGGAGACCAAGCCCATGACACTTGCCCCACTCATTGAACTCAACGACGGCTACAGAATTCCTCAACTGGGATTGGGGACCTGGCCGTTGAATGATGCCGAGGTAGCTGACGCCGTGGTGGAGGCGGTGTCGCACGGATACCGGCACGTGGACACAGCAAAGAAGTACGGCAATGAGAAGGGCGTGGGCGACGGCATCCGTGCTTGCGGAGTGAGCCGCGAAGAACTCTTCATCACCACAAAACTTGACGGGGAGTTCCAAGGTTCCGGGAAGGCTGCGGCTGGGCTGGAGGGGTGTTTGGAACGTTTGGGATTGGAGTACGTTGACCTCCTCTTGATCCACTGGCCGCTCCCCCGACGCGGCGATTTCGTCTCCACGTGGAAGACTTTCGAGGAACTCCGGGCCTCCGGCAAGGCACGGTCCATTGGCGTTTCAAACTTCAAGCCTGCCCACCTGGACCAATTGTTCCGCGAAACGGACGTGGTACCGGCGGTGAACCAGATCCAGGTGAGTCCCTCCATCCCCCGTCCGGCAGCCCGGGCCTACAACGAGCGGCACGGCATCGTCACGGAGTCCTATAGCCCGTTGGGTGCCAGCAGCGATCTGCTCAACGCACCGGTACTGGTCGGCATTGGCGGGAAGTACGGGAAGACGCCGGGCCAGGTAGTGCTGCGCTGGCATGTCCAGCAGGGCCTGGTTGCCATCCCCAAAACCTCGAATCCGCAACGAATGAAGGAGAACCTGGACATTTTTGACTTCGAACTGGACCACGACGACCTCACTCGACTGCAAACCCTCGACGCCGGTCCGGACGCCGGTGTGGACTCGGACGTACAGGGGCACTGACCATGGCTAACGAAAAGACACTGATCTGGGTTGGTTCCTACACTGCCGACAGGAATGCCAAGGGCGAGGGCATCGCTGCGCTTTTGGCTGAGGACGACGGCCGGCTGACGTCCCTCGGTTTGGCCGTTGCCGCCGATTCACCGTCGTTCCTGGCAGTGCATCCAACGCTTCCGGTGCTGTACGCGGTGGCCGAAGAAGCAAAGACCGTTCGCGCGTATCGCCGGACAGGCGACTCCGGGCTGGAGGAGTTCGGCGAGCCGTGGCCGGCCGGTGAAGCTACCTGCCACGTAGCAGCCGATCCACAAGGGCGGTTCATTGTGGCCACCTGTTGGGGCGACGGCCAGGTCATCCTTTATGAATTGGACGACGACGGCGCCATCACCTCGCGCACCAGCGCGGCAGCCGCCGTCGATCCCCACACCGCGACCTCTCCCGACGAGCAGCGGCCCAGCCGGGGTCACTCCAGCCTCATGCTCCCGGACGGCCGCGTCATGACCACGGACCTGGGGCATGATTTGGTCAGGGTATGGCAGTACTCGCCTGGCGAAGGCCTGCAACTGGACCATCAGGTGGTTTTGCCAAAGGGTTCGGGCCCCCGGCACATGGCCCTGCATCACAGCGGAACTGTCTTTGTGGACACCGAGTACTCTGTGGAGGTCGCAGCGGTCCGGATGGAACCGGATGGCACGTACGAGCTGGCAACCATGGTTCCAGCGAGTGCCTCAGGGGCCAAAGACGGCGACGCCGGCGCGGAGATTGCGTTGTCCCCGGACGGCCGCTTCGCCTATGTCGGCGTGCGGGGATCCAACCGCATCTGTGTGTTGAAGGTTTCCCACGGCGGGGCTGGACTGGAGCCGCTTGCGGAGGTTCCGTGCGGCGGCGAGTGGCCACGCCATCACCTGGTCCGCGAAGGCTGGCTGTACGTCGCCAACGAAGGCTCGGACGACGTCGTGAGCTTCAAACTCGATCCCGGGACCGGCCTGCCGGACGGCCCGGTGAGCCGTGTGGAGACAGGTTCTCCGAGCGTGCTGGTTCCCGCCCTTTAACTGACACCGAGACGGCAGTTAACACCCATGCTCCGCTCGAACAT
>NZ_JABMCX010000149.1 GCF_013179505.1 Paenarthrobacter sp. CM16
TCCATCATTGGCGAGGGCGTCATCGTGGACCTGCGCACGCGGGTGTTCGACCACGTTCAGCGCATGCCCATCGCGTTCTTCACGCGGACCCGGACCGGCGCCCTGGTCAGCCGATTGAACAATGACGTCATCGGAGCGCAATCTGCTTTCGCCGGTACGTTGTCCGGTGTGGTCAGCAACGTGGTGGCCCTGGTCCTGACACTTGTGGTCATGCTGAACACTTCCTGGCTGGTGACCGTGCTGGCCATGGTGTTGCTGCCGATCTTCCTGATTCCGGCCCGGCGCATGGGTTCCAAATTGGCGGACCTCCGCCGCGAAGCTGCCGCGCACAACGCTGCCATGGGCACGCAAATGACCGAGAGGTTCTCCGCCCCGGGCGCCACACTGGTGAAGTTGTTCGGCCGCCCGGATGAAGAATCCCGTGAGTTTGCTGACCGGGCAGGCCGGGTCCGGGACATTGGCATCCGGACCGCCATGCTGCAGTTCACGTTCGTCACGGCCCTGACCCTGGTCTCAGCCCTGGCTTTGGCTTTGGTGTACGGCTTGGGCGGCTGGCTGGCGATCGGCGGGCAACTGGCGCCCGGTGACGTGGTGGTACTCGCGCTTCTTCTGACCCGGCTCTACGCTCCACTGACGGCGCTGTCCAACGCCCGTGTGGAGATCATGAGTGCCTTGGTCAGCTTTGAGAGGGTCTTTGAAATCCTCGACCTCAAGCCGCTGATCACCGAGAAGCCGGACGCCGTTTCCGTGCCTCACGGACCTGTCGCAGTGGAATTCGACGACGTCCGCTTCTCCTACCCCTCGGCCGAGAAGGTGTCGCTGGCGTCCCTCGAAGACGTAGCCACGCTGGATACCCGTGGCGGGGAGGAAGTCCTGCACTCAGTGAGCTTCAGGGTTGAACCCGGGCAGACTGTTGCGTTGGTGGGTTCCTCCGGCGCAGGCAAGTCCACAGTGGCCCAGTTGCTCTCGCGCTTATACGACGTCGACTCCGGGGCTGTGCGGCTTGGTGGCCAGCAACCCGGAACTGGCGTGGACGTGCGCGATCTCAGCTTCGATTCCCTCCGCGACACCATGGGCATGGTGACCCAGGACGGCCACCTGTTCCATGAAACCATCGCCTCCAACCTCCGGCTCGCCCGCCCCGATGCTACCGAAGCGGACATGTGGGATGTGCTCCGGCGGGCCCGCCTGGAGCCCATGATCCGGTCCCTGCCTGACGGCCTGGAAACCGTGGTGGGGGAGCGCGGCTACCGGCTCTCCGGCGGTGAACGCCAACGTCTCACCATTGCCCGCCTGCTGATTAAGCAGCCTTGGGTTGTGATTCTTGATGAAGCCACGGCAGCGCTGGATTCCACCAACGAAGCCGCCGTCCAGGCGGCCCTGGGCGAGGCGCTCGAGGGGCGCACCGCCGTCGTGATTGCCCACCGGCTCTCCACTATCCGCGCCGCCGACGCCATCCTGGTGGTGGAGGACGGCCGGATCGTGGAGCGCGGCACGCACACCGAGCTGCTGGCCGCGGATGGACGCTACGCTGAGCTCTACCAGACGCAGTTCGCGGAGGCCACGGCTGTGGCGCAGGAAGCAGTCCCAGAACTGTAGCTACTTCAACAGCGGGATGACGTGCTCCGTCAGCAGTGGCGCCAGGTCTGCGGGCAGGGGACCGTTGAGGTCCAGCCACCGGATCTCGGCGATCTCTGCCGAGGGGTGCGCCTCCCAGGTTCCAGGAGCGGTGAAAACGGTGGCCTCGATGTTCGTGGCTGCTTCATTGGCAGCCACGGCGAGCCATACGCCCAGCAACTCCAACTGGTCAGGGCTCACCTCGATGCCTACTTCTTCGTGCAGCTCCCGGGAAGCGGCTTCCGCGGCGGTTTCGCCGGGCTCGGGCTTCCCGCCCGGGTGCATGAACTTGTCCGTGCCGCGCTTCCGGACAGTTAACAGCTGGCCTTCGGCGTTGTAAACACACACGGCGCTGACCACGATCAGGTCAGTTGCGGTTTCCTTCATGTTTGCCTCCCGGCGTCGATCCGGACCAGGCGGGATTCCAGCAGGAGATCCTTCGTGGGCCCTTGCACATCCCAGGTAAAACTGAACGAGTCCGGGCCTAGATAGAGGTAGTTGACGCGGTAATCGTCGGGGTCGCACCAGTGCTTGTCCTGGTGGCCTTGTTCGGAGAAGCTCATGGTGTGGAAGGGCCTGCCGTCCGGGAAAAACACGTCCATCGAATCCGCTGAGGCACCTGTCTTGAGGACATACTCGCGGAAAGCCGGCCCTGAATGGGTGGGCCAATGCATGGTTCCGTCTTCGCGGTAGCCCAGGCCGCCGTCGGGATTCAGGGAATAACGCACAACGCCGGTAAAGGTTCCGTTGGTGCCGGAGGCACGGTCCAGGAGTGTCCGCTCCACGCTCCAGCTGCCGGCCAGGTAGGCCTGCAAGTCCTGGGTGGGCTGCTGGTGGTTCAAGTGCCCTCGATTGGAATCGAACCAACGACACCGGCTTTAGGAGAGCCGTGCTCTATCCACTGAGCTACGAGGGCCTGTATGTCCATGACTCTAAAATCCCACTGCTGGAGCCTGAGGGCCCGGACACGACTACAAGCATACAAGCTGACGGGGTGCTGCCCGAACACCGCTAGGCTGGCGAGCATGACAGGGCCCTCCACTGCACCGGCGCAGGCCGGATCCTTCTTTCCCGACCTCCGTAACATCCGGGCCACGATCGGTGGCTGGGCGCAGCTGAGCGTTGTCCAGTACTTCGTGGCCGAGGCCGCCGTCATCCAAGCCTGGGCCGGTCCCGAGCCTTACAGTCGGGCCACCGGATACATCAGTGATCTCGGAGCGGTATCGTGCGGCGTGTACGAGGACCGGGCCGTGTGCTCGCCGTTACATGTGCTGATGAATGCCTCGTTCGTGGTCCAGGGACTGGCGTTGGTCCTGGGTGCGCTGTTCCTGACCGCAGGTCTCCTTTGCGTTGCGGCACAACCCGGCGTTCCTGCCCGCCGGCTGCGGTCCGTTACGGCTGATTCTGCTGCGGCTGCTTCCGGTGGCTTAGTGCGGACCCGGGTGCTGACCGTGCCGTGGATCCTGGCGGTGGCCATTCGGATCCTTACCGGAGTGGCCGGTGCGGGGACTGTCATTGTTGGCTTGGTGCCCGAAGACCTCGACTCGCCGTGGCATTTCGCTGGTGCCCTGATGTTCTTCATCGGCGGAGGATTGGCACTGCTGCTGCTGGGCATCCTGTGGTTCCGGCAAACCCCGATGAGTTGGTTCCTGGGCGTGTGCGGCCTGCTTTGTATTGGAGCGCTCATCATCGGCGGGATCACCGGAATGGACGTGCCCCTGCCGGGCCTTTTGGAGCGGTTCATGGGGTATCCGGTGACCATCGGCCTGGCTGCGGCCGGGCTGGTGATTGCCCAGCGGGTGCACACGGAGCGGAAAGCCCACACAACACGGTTGCGGGTGGGCTCGCGCTGAAGGTTCGGGTCCGTCCCGCACCCTTTGCCGCCGATCGCGCCCGTAAGCTCTGGTGCGCCGGGCGGGTACGGGTGCGGTGCTGGCGAACAAGTGGTGCGCCGGGCGGGTAGGGGTGCGGTGCTGGCGGAGTTTGGGGTGCTGCACCCTTTGCCGCGGATCGCGCCCGTAAGCTCTGGTGCGCCGGGCGGGTAGGGGTGCGGTGCTGGCGGAGTTTGGGGTGCTGCACCCTTTGCCGCGGATCGCGCCCGTAAGCTCTGGTGCGCCGGGCGGGTAGGGGTGCGGTGCAGGCGAACAAGTGGTGCGCCGGGCGGGTAGGGGTGCGGCGGCGGCGACCAAGTGGTGCGTCGCGCGGGTAGGGGTGCGGTGGCGGCGACCAAGTGCTGCGCCGGGCGGGTACGGGTGCGGTGCTGGCGGAGTTTGGGGTGCTGCACCCTTTGCCGCCGATCGCGCCCGTAAGCTCTGGTGCGTCGGGCTGGTAGGGGTGCGGTGGCGGCGACCAAGTGCTGCGTCGGGCGGGTAGGGGTGCGGTGGCGGCGTTTGGGATGCTGCACCCTTTGCCGCCGATCGCGCCCGTAAGCTCTGGTGCGCCGGGCGGGTTGGGGTGCGGTGCTGTCGAACAAGTGGTGCGCCGGGCGGGTTGGGGTGCGGTGGCGGCGACCAAGTGGTGCGCCGGGCGGGTAGGGGTGCGGTGCTGGCGAACAAGTGGTGCGCCGGGCGGGTAGGGGTGCGGTGCAGGCGAACAAGTGCTGCGCCGGGCGGGTGCGGGGACTACGTGTCAGGAGGGCCTTGCGCTTTTCCGACCCACAAATACAGCCAGTACTCCGCACAGGAGACTGACCAGGAACAGCACCCAGGACGCAACGGTCAGTGACGACGCCAAGGCCACCGAACCGGCGTCGGGCGTTTCGGTAGCCAGCACCGAATCAATGGCCACATTGGACCACAGGTGGGCCACGGCGAACAGCAGGGGCGCAGCCCACATGGCCCATCGCCAGGACTTCCGCGCCACATTGGTGCCGATCAACAAGAGCCAGCTGAAGCCGAAGATCAGGGGGAACAGAGTGCCCGCGGTCTTGTGCACGTAGTTGAGTTGGCCACGTGCGGACTCGTCCATGGCGCCTCGAAGCTGGCTGATGTAGTCCTGGGAGAAGCCGCCAATCAGGGAATCCGGCATCGCCAGGCCACCGGAGAGCTGCGTCATCTGGTTCAGGGTGAGCAGGTGCAGGTACCAGAACAGGAACAAGCTGGCCACAACTCCCGCGATCACAATGAGCTTGGAGTTGCTCTGCGCCTTTTGAGGTGTGCGCCCGGTGGTGGTGTTGATCACGGGCGGCAGCGTGTGATCGGGAACCACTGCCTTTGCTCCGTGCTTCTTGATGCGCTGGGCTGGTGTCTTGGCCATGCCATTCATTATCCCGCCACATAAGCTGGAACCATGACCACCGGCAGGCATACAGCAACTGAACTCGATCCCACACTCGATGACTACCAACTGGCAAGCGCCTTGGTCCGCGAGGCAGGCCAACTGGCGCTGCTCATGCGCATGGGCGGATTGCAGGGCGAACGCAAGACCTCAGTGTCCGACGTCGTCACGGCGGCCGATCACGCAGCCGAGGCTTACGTCCTGGAACAGTTGCGGCGCTGCCGGCCGGAAGACGGCATCCTCGGCGAAGAGGGTGCCTCGGTAGCGGGAACCAGCGGCCGGACCTGGGTGATCGATCCGGTGGACGGCACCTACAACTTCCTGCACGGCTCCACGTACTGGTGCTCGGCGATTGCCCTCAAACGCGACGATTCAGACCACGGAACCAGCCCGGTATCCGATCCTGAGGTGCTGCTCGGCGCCATCTACCAGCCTGAACTGGACAAGCTGTGGCTCGGCGGAGAAGGACACCCAGCGACGTTGAACGGGGAACCGATCTCCGGCTCGGGTGACCGCGCCGTGGGTGAAATCAGTGCTGCCACCTACATCCACCCCACCTGGCTGGCCGATCCCCGCACGGCCATGCCGTGGCACGCTGCGGCGATCACCGCTGCTTCGCTGCGCATGTTCGGCTCCGGTTCCTGCGACCTCGGCCGGGTAGCGGACGGTGAACTCGGTTGCTGGTTCCAGCACAGCTGCCCGGAGTGGGACTGGCTGCCCGGCAAGGCGATTGTCCGCGCAGCAGGCGGGGACACCGCCGTCGTGAAGGTCAACGGACTGAACTGGTTCGTCGCCGGAGGCCCGACGGCGGTACGTGAGTTGAGCGCTGCCCTCACCTCCGTTCCGCAGTTTGCTTAGGAGCTGAAGCGGCAGAACCCTTTTGGCCCCAACGTGTGGGGCCGGACACCCGGCGCCTTATAGTGTCAGGGCCACCGCCTAGACTGGTAGGCACCATGGATATGTTGTTTGACCCCTACGCAGACGGACCCTTCAAAGCAGGCACCAAAGCCGCAGTCAAGGCTGCCCCGGAGCTTTCCCACCCGGGGGGAGGCGCTGCCGGCGCCCGCCTCCAAGGGAGCAGTGGCGGGTCGTCGGACACTGCAGGAGGGCCGTCCGGGGGGTGGGGCAACACCGGGGGATCGGGACTTCCCTCTGCAGATGCGCTCCTTCAAGGGTTGAACCCGCAGCAGGAAGAAGCCGTCAAGCACGCGGGCACTCCCTTGCTGATCGTAGCCGGTGCGGGGTCCGGCAAGACCCGTGTCCTCAGTAACAGGATCGCCTACCTGATCGCCACCAAACGCGCCCACCATGGCGAGATCCTGGCCATCACCTTCACCAACAAGGCTGCAGCTGAAATGCGGGAACGCATCGAAGCCCTAGTCGGCGGGCGGGCCAAGGCCATGTGGATCTCCACCTTCCACTCCTCCTGCGTCCGGATCCTGCGGAGGGAAGCCACCACGGTGGGGCTGAACTCGAACTTCTCCATCTATGACTCAGCGGACTCCTTGCGCCTGATCACCCTGGTGTCCAAGAACCTGGACCTGGATCCCAAGAAGTTCGCACCCAAGGCCATCCAGCACAAAATCTCAGCACTCAAGAATGAGCTGATCGACGCTGATTCGTATGCCTCCACCGCGAACTACAACGACCCCTTTGATAGCGCCGTTGCCGAAGTTTTCAAGGGCTACACACAGAGGCTCCGCCAAGCGAACGCGATGGACTTTGACGATCTCATTGCCGAGACCGTCTACATGTTCCGGGCCTTCCCGGCGCTCGCGGAGTCCTACAGGCGCCGGTTCCGGCACGTGCTGGTGGACGAATACCAGGACACCAACCACGCCCAGTACGCTTTGGTCCGGGAAATCGTGGGGGTGGGAACGGACACCAGTGTCCAGCCGAGCGAGCTGACAGTGGTGGGCGATTCGGACCAGTCCATCTACGCCTTCCGTGGCGCGGACATCCGCAACATCGTGGAGTTCGAGGCCGACTACCCCAACGCCCGCACCATCAAGCTGGAGCAGAACTACCGCTCCACCCAGAACATCCTTAGCGCGGCCAACTCGGTGATCTCACGGAACCCCAACCGCCAGGAGAAGCGTCTGTGGACGGCGGAGGGCGATGGCGAGAAGATCATCGGCTATGTGGGCGAGAACGAGCACGACGAAGCCCAATTCATCGCCAAGGAGATAGACCGGCTGCAGGACGAGGAAGGATTGCGTCCCGGTGACGTCGCCATCTTCTACCGCACCAACGCCCAGTCCCGTTCCATCGAAGACGTTCTGGTTCGCGTCGGTTTGCCGTACAAGGTTGTGGGCGGCACCCGGTTCTATGAGCGCAAGGAAATCAAGGACGCCTTGGCGTACCTTCGCGTCCTGGTGAACCCGGATGACGACGTCAACCTGCGCCGCATCCTTAACGAACCCAAGCGGGGAATCGGTGATCGGGCCGAAGGCGCCGTTGCAGCCTTAGCCGAGCGGGAACGGTCCTCGTTCATGGCTGCCGCGCGCCGCGCTGACCAAGCACCCGGAATGGCCAGCCGTTCGGTCAACTTGGTTCTTGGCTTCGTGAAACTGATGGATGACCTCGCCGAGGTTGCTACAGGTTCCGGCGCAGCCGCCGCCTTGGAAGCGGTGTTGGAGCAAACCGGCTACCTCGCCGGGCTGCGCGCCAGTACGGATCCGCAAGACGAATCCCGGGTGGAGAACCTGGCGGAACTGGTAGCCGTGGTCCGTGAGTATGAACGCGATAACCCGGAAGGTTCCCTGGGGGAGTTCCTTGAACAGGTCTCCCTGGTAGCTGATGCCGACCAGATTCCGGATGCACCCGGTGCTGACATCGACGCCGCAGTGGCAGAGGCAAAGCGCATGGGCGTAGTCACGCTCATGACCCTGCACACTGCCAAGGGCCTGGAATTCCCCGTGGTCTTCCTGACCGGCATGGAGCACGGAATCTTCCCGCACCAGCGCTCGGCCACGGACCCCAAAGAGCTAGCGGAGGAGCGGCGCCTTGCCTACGTGGGCCTGACCCGCGCCCGCAAACGCCTTTACGTCACGCGCTCCGAAGTCCGAAGCATGTGGGGCCAAAGCCAGTACAACCCTGCCAGCCAGTTCCTGGAGGAAATCCCCTCCGAGTTGGTGGAATGGAAGCGCGAAGGGATGAGCCGCCAGGCCGCAGGTGGCTGGGGGAGTGCCCCCATCGGCTCCAACCGTTACGGTGGCTCGTTCTGGGGAGCGGGCACCTCACGCGGTGCTGCCGCAAGCCCCACCGCAGGGTTCGACGCCGACGTTCCTGCCGCCGTCGCACGCAACAGGGTGCAGCCGCAGAAGGAAGTCATTTCCGTGGTGGTGGGGGACAAGGTCAACCACACGAGCTTCGGCAACGGCGTGGTGCTGGGCGTCGAGGGCGCAGGAGACAAAACAGTGGCCAAGGTGAAGTTCGACGTCGGAGAGAAGCGCTTGCTGCTGAGGTACGCGCCGCTGACCAAACTGGATGCTTGAGCTTCGCAGCGCTCCATACCCATTGTCCTGAACTCCTTCCCGGCCTAGACTGACCGGGCGTTGCACTGGGGCTGACGCCGGTTTGCTGCCCCACCTTGCAACGCCAAAAGGTTGCATTCCTGTGGGGGAGGACGCGCGTGGGCGCTTTTGTTGGGGAACGTCGTTTGCGGGGCAAGGCCGCGAGGCTGCTGCTGGTGGGGGCCGTGGCAAGCGCCCTGGCGCTTCAGTTCGCCCCGCCTGGAATAGCCGATGCGGAGCCCCCAGCGTCTCCCAGCGCGTCGGCAAGCGCGAGTCCGACGCCGCCGCCGACGACCAGTCCGACGGCAAGCGCGAGCCCGACGGCAAGCGCGAGCCCAACTGCCAGCGCGAGCCCCTCAACCCCCGACGCCTCGCTGGCGACCCCGTCACCGTCCGTCAGCCCTACAGAGGCCCGGGCAACCGAGGTCGAAAAGGCCATCATTGAAACAACCCCGTTGTCGGTCAAGATCAGCGAGAACCTCGCTTTCGTGGGAAAACCGTTTGAGGCTCAGCTCCAGATTATTGGCGGCACCGCCCCGTACACCGTTGTGGCCACCGATATCCCGGCAGGTTTGGTTTTCGACCCCGCGACCCTGAGCATCACAGGAACACCTACCGGGTTGTACAGCCCAGCGCCGTCCGTCACCGTTTCGGATTCCTCCGATCCCCGTCAAACACTGACTGAACAGATCAACATCGATATCAAGAACTACTACCCACCCAACGTTCACGTATCCGATGATGAGTCGTACCCGGGGATGGGCTCGTTTGACGATGGCGTGGTGGGGAGGAACTACGACGAGGGCCTCGGTTTTTATCGTTCAGACCCTGAACACACCAAGATTTCGGTCGTGTCGGGGCAACTGCCGCCCGGTCTTGAGCTCCGCGAGTCATCAGTTTCCGGGGTGCCGAGCACTCCGGGTACGTATGGATTCACCTTTCGCGTCCAAGACCGTTTCGGCTACACGGACAAGACGTACAGCATCATCGTCCATGCCTTGGGAATGCAGACCACTGGTTTCCAGGTTCCGGCAGCTGTGTTGGGTGAGCCCTACTCGGCCAAGATCGCAGAGGCCACCGGCGGGGTAGCTCCCTACGTCTTTGGTTATTCCACGCGAAGGCACTTTGCCGGTGGTCTGTCATCCAGCGATCCGGGGCCTGATGGTTTGGAGGTGGATGCGAACGGGTTCCTCACGGGGATACCCACCAGCGTTGGCAGCTTCAGCATTGCTGTGTGGGTCCGCGACTCTGATCAGCTGAAGCAGCGCATTTTCTGGACAACCGTGACAGTCCTGGCCACCCGGCCACCCGCGGAGAACCCGCCGCCAGCTGCCGAGGCGCCAGCACCTCCGGCGGCGGTGACTCCGGCAGGAGCGGTGGTCCCGGCGTCGAGCGCTGAATACGGCAGCGCTGAACTCACCAGCGCCGAACTGGCGGCGACCGGCCTGGAGACCGGAAGGCTGCACACCATGCTGTGGGCTGCCGCGGGTCTGCTGGCCGCGGGCGCCGCATTGGTGCTCTTCAACAGCCTCTGGCGCCGGCGAAGCAGCCCTGCGTGAGGTAACCGGCATAATGGGTGGCATGCGACGGACTGTTCTGGGGATTCTTGCTGCCGTGCTCTTGATTTTGACCACGGGGTGCTCCTTCGCCACGAAGGATCCGGACTACGTTCCGCCGGCCCCTTTGGCACCCCTTGAGCAACTGAAGCAGGTTCCTGTCACGGAGCAGACCACTCTGGCCGCCGGGGAGGATGTCACTGCCTTCGTCACCCGGGACAAGGGCATTGTGTGCGCCTTGACGTCCTCCAAGGGAGGCCACCTGAACTTGCCTTACGAGGCAAATTCCTACTCGGATGCAGCCAACAACAAGTTCCCGGTGGTACCCGTGGCTCACTGCGAACTGGCGAAGTATGCCAAGCCGGAGCTGACCGACATCGCCGATGACTGCGCCGGAACAGGCTTGGGCTACCTCGGCGGCACGGTTCTGCTCTCTCCCGACAAAGCCGTCTACGGCTCGTGTCGTTCCGGCGTAACACAAATGGAGTCCGAGTTCGGGCCCAAGGGCACGCGCAACGGGCCCATCTCCAAGCTGCGGGAACTGGCAGATGGGCAGAACATTGAGCGCAACGGGCTGCGGTGTTCGGCCTATAACGGCGGGGTTGCCTGCGGAAACGTCTCTGGTGGCGTGGCCTTCTTCGTCACTCCCGAGGGGTACCAGTTGATTTCCGACGGCGGCAAAACAGTCACGGGGAACCTGAAACAAGCGTCGTGACAGCCGGTGGATGGCCCAAAAACCGCGTCATTCTGCGGGTTTTCTACAGCCCATAGAAGTGTAAGGTTACTCACTTAACAGGTAGTGTGTAGCTGGCGGGACTCCTCAAAGGGCTAAAGTTCCGAGAGGACCTTACGCAATGTGACCGGCTTCAATCCTGGTTGTTACCGCGTACTCTCCGCAGCTGGCTATCGCGGTCATCGCGGTTCCCGGCTGAACAGAAAACTACTTCGACGTAGAAGGACACTAAACCGTGGACCTGTTTGAATATCAGGCGCGCGATATGTTCGAAGCGCACGGTGTACCCGTGCTCGCCGGCATCGTGGCGCACACTCCTGAAGAAGCAAAGGCAGCTGCCGAGAAGATCGGCGGCGTAACTGTCGTCAAGGCACAGGTTAAGGTTGGTGGCCGCGGCAAGGCTGGCGGCGTCAAGGTTGCCAAGACCGCCGAAGAGGCACTTGAGCACTCCACCAACATCCTGGGCATGGATATCAAGGGCCACACCGTCAACAAGGTGATGATCGCCCAGGGCGCAGACATCGCCGAAGAGTTCTACTTCTCGGTCCTCCTGGACCGCGCCAACCGCAACTACCTGGCCATGTGCTCGGTTGAGGGCGGCATGGAGATCGAACAGCTTGCCGTTGAGCGTCCCGAGGCCCTGGCCAAGATCGCGATCGACCCCGCTGTGGGCATCGACCAGGCGAAGGCTGACGAGATCGTCGCAGCTGCAGGTTTCGCTGAAGAACTGCGCGGCAAAGTGGCCGACGTCATTCTGAAGCTCTGGGACGTCTTCAAGAAGGAAGACGCAACCCTGGTTGAGGTCAACCCGCTGGTCCGCACCGGCGCAGGCGAGATCGTTGCCCTCGACGGCAAGGTCTCCCTGGATGAGAACGCTGACTTCCGCCACGTGCACCACGCCACGTTGGAAGACAAGGACGCAGCTGACCCGCTCGAGGCCAAGGCCAAGGCCCAGGACCTCAACTACGTGAAGCTGGACGGCGAAGTGGGCATCATCGGCAACGGCGCCGGTCTTGTCATGTCCACCCTCGACGTCGTTGCTTACGCCGGCGAGAACCACGGCAACGTCAAGCCCGCGAACTTCCTGGACATCGGAGGTGGAGCTTCCGCCGAGGTCATGGCCAACGGTCTGGACGT